>NZ_JAWPOX010000059.1:0-15001 GCF_033344475.1 Vibrio sp. 1288 | reverse complement strand
CGGATAGATTCAAGCAAGCCAACTTGTCGTCAAAATCGGTGTTGCAAAAACGGGAGTGACCATAGATTCCGTTTTCTCTATTCGCCCCTTTGTTGAGATATGACCCGCTCCCCGGATCATGGCTTGGCCTTCTTCGCGACCCTGGCTACTGCACGGGCCGCCTTGAGGCACTCATCGAACACTTTCCCCTTTGCGAAGCTGGGTGTTCGGTCGAAAAAGAAGGTGGCTTCTTTCACCCCCAGCGAGACCGCATGAGGGGGAAATTCCTCCTTCTCCAGCGTTGCCTTGATGTGCTTGGCAATGAACTCGCGTGGGTGCATGGATGCCTCCGTTCTTCCAGAAACTGGTCTCATCACACAAACGACAGGCAATAGGAGTCCGTGACCCGCTGTCGGGCCGCTATCGCTTGTGGGATAAAGGCCCCGTTGACGGGGCCAGGAGAGAGCTGTAACCACATGCATTGCACCTGTGGTGGTGGCTTGAGCACTTCACAGTGAGTCAGCCGTTCTTGCTGTCGGTACCGGTGCGCCCTCACGGGCAGACCTACCATTCGAAACGGTCGCCTCTCGGCGAGGGCCTGGGTGGCGCTTCACAGCGGGACCAGGCATCCGCTTAACCCTGCGGTGGGAGATGTGATCACCTCCTTGGGGTGGTCATATCGGTTGGTTGTGGTGGCCGGGTCTGACACCGGCCGAGGTCTAGGGGGCATCCCTACGAATGCCGGTTGGCGCAAAGACCTTCCCATTCACCACAACCGTGGATTGCATTGGTCTCCGGGTCTCTCGTGCGGTACCCCATGGGCCTTGGCTCACCTGCAATGCAATCCCGGTTGTGTCCCGGCCTTTCACCGGGTGGGTGGCTGGGGAGTCAGACCCGCCACTCGCTGTGTTCGCTATCACTTCAACTGTGCTGTCTTTCCAGCTGTCAGCCGGTCACTGCCTTAATTTCCATTCACCTTGGTCGGCATGCATTCCAGCCTTGCCAAGGGAGAGCGGGGAGGTTAGTCAGCCCGGTTGCCGGTGTTATTTCCCCAAGCGGTTTGTTGCCACCGCTGCCAGTGTTGTGCTGGTCCTCCGGCTGGGGTTGTCCATCGTGCGAAATCAATTTGCTAACTATTGGTTAGCATATGCTTGGTTTGCTTTAAGTCAACACCCAAAAGTTAGTTTTTCAATTTTTTAATTCAGGGTCAGTTGGTGCAAGCTGTGGTGACGCAAAGGAAGGGGTAATTTTCGGATCATTGCCCTGCCGCCCGTTGCTCCGAACCACTGGGAGCTGGACCCCAACGATCTCGGGTGTGACGATGGACCTGTACTGAGGGGGCTGTGGGTCGTACCCCGATTCGCATGAGGATTGAATATAACCGACGTGACTGTTATATTTAGGTGGCTAAACCCGTCAAGCCCTCAGGAGTGAATCATGACCGTAGTCACGACCGCCGATACCTTCCAACTGTACGCACTTGCAGCCCGACATGGGCTCAAGCTCCATGGCCCGCTGACTGTCAATGAGCTTGGGCTCGACTATAGGATCGTGATCGCCACCGTCGACGATGGACGTCGGTGGGTGCTGCGCATCCCGCGCCGAGCCGAGGTAAGCGCGAAGGTCGAACCAGAGGCGCGGGTGCTGGCAATGCTCAAGAATCGCCTGCCGTTCGCGGTGCCGGACTGGCGCGTGGCCAACGCCGAGCTCGTTGCCTATCCCATGCTCGAAGACTCGACTGCGATGGTCATCCAGCCTGGTTCGTCCACGCCCGACTGGGTCGTGCCGCAGGACTCGGAGGTCTTCGCGGAGAGCTTCGCGACCGCGCTCGCCGCCCTGCATGCCGTCCCCATTTCCGCCGCCGTGGATGCGGGGATGCTCATCCGTACACCGACGCAGGCCCGTCAGAAGGTGGCCGACGACGTTGACCGCGTCCGACGCGAGTTCGTGGTGAACGACAAGCGCCTCCACCGGTGGCAGCGCTGGCTCGACGACGATTCGTCGTGGCCAGATTTCTCCGTGGTGGTGCATGGCGATCTCTACGTGGGCCATGTGCTCATCGACAACACGGAGCGCGTCAGCGGGATGATCGACTGGAGCGAGGCCCGCGTTGATGACCCTGCCATCGACATGGCCGCGCACCTTATGGTCTTTGGTGAAGAGGGGCTCGCGAAGCTCCTCCTCACGTATGAAGCGGCCGGTGGCCGGGTGTGGCCGCGGCTCGCCCACCACATCGCGGAGCGCCTTGCGTTCGGGGCGGTCACCTACGCACTCTTCGCCCTCGACTCGGGTAACGAAGAGTACCTCGCTGCGGCGAAGGCGCAGCTCGCCGCAGCGGAATGAGCGAACGTCGATATAGCCCGCTCGCGACGCTGTTCGCGGCGACCTTTCTCTTCCGGATCGGCAACGCGGTGGCGGCCCTCGCGCTTCCATGGTTCGTCCTGTCTCATACAAAGAGCGCGGCCTGGGCGGGCGCCACGGCCGCTAGCAGCGTCATCGCGACCATCATCGGCGCGTGGGTTGGTGGTGGCCTCGTCGATCGGTTCGGGCGCGCGCCCGTCGCATTGATCTCGGGTGTGGTGGGCGGCGTGGCCATGGCGAGCATCCCACTGCTCGATGCCGTTGGCGCCCTCTCGAACACTGGGCTGATCGCTTGCGTGGTGCTCGGTGCCGCGTTCGACGCACCCGGTATGGCCGCGCAGGACAGTGAGCTGCCCAAACTCGGCCACGTCGCCGGGCTCTCCGTTGAGCGCGTCTCGTCACTGAAAGCGGTGATCGGGAACGTCGCGATTCTAGGTGGCCCGGCCCTTGGGGGGGCCGCAATCGGCCTGCTTGGCGCTGCGCCAACGCTCGGGCTGACGGCGTTCTGCTCCGTCCTTGCAGGTCTGCTCGGCGCGTGGGGGCTTCCCGCGCGTGCCGCTCGGACGATGACCACGACGGCGACTCTCTCCATGCGCGCCGGCGTCGCTTTTCTCTGGAGCGAACCCCTGCTGCGCCCTCTCTTTGGTATAGTGATGATCTTCGTGGGCATCGTTGGCGCCAACGGCAGCGTCATCATGCCTGCGCTGTTTGTAGATGCAGGACGCCAAGTAGCAGAGCTCGGGCTGTTCTCCTCAATGATGGGGGCTGGTGGTCTCCTTGGCATTGCCATTCATGCGTCGGTCGGCGCCCGGATATCAGCGCAGAACTGGCTGGCGGTGGCATTTTGTGGCTCTGCGGTGGGCTCGCTTCTGCTTTCACAGTTGCCAGGCGTGCCGGTGCTGATGTTGTTGGGCGCGCTCGTGGGACTGCTGACCGGCTCAGTCTCTCCCATTCTCAACGCTGCCATCTACAACCGCACGCCGCCAGAACTTCTCGGCCGGGTACTCGGCACGGTCTCGGCGGTGATGCTGTCAGCCTCGCCCATGGTTATGCTTGCGGCCGGCGCGTTTGTCGACCTTGCTGGTCCGCTCCCTGGCCTCGTTGTATCGGCCGTGTTTGCGGGGCTCGTGGCTCTACTCTCGCTCCGTCTTCAATTTGCTACAATGGCGGCGGCAGCCACAGCCTCCGCCCCAACCCATACAGAAGGTGAACACTGATGCCCCGCCCCAAGCTCAAGTCCGATGACGAGGTACTCGAGGCCGCCACCGTAGTGCTGAAGCGTTGCGGTCCCATAGAGTTCACGCTCAGCGGAGTAGCAAAGGAGGTGGGGCTCTCCCGCGCAGCGTTAATCCAGCGCTTCACCAACCGCGATACGCTGCTGGTGAGGATGATGGAGCGCGGCGTCGAGCAGGTGCGGCATTACCTGAATGCGATACCGATAGGCGCAGGGCCGCAAGGGCTCTGGGAATTTTTGCAGGTGCTCGTTCGGAGCATGAACACTCGCAACGACTTCTCGGTGAACTATCTCATCTCCTGGTACGAGCTCCAGGTGCCGGAGCTACGCACGCTTGCGATCCAGCGGAACCGCGCGGTGGTGGAGGGGATCCGCAAGCGACTGCCCCCAGGTGCTCCTGCGGCAGCTGAGTTGCTCCTGCACTCGGTCATCGCTGGCGCGACGATGCAGTGGGCCGTCGATCCGGATGGTGAGCTAGCTGATCATGTGCTGGCTCAGATCGCTGCCATCCTGTGTTTAATGTTTCCCGAACACGACGATTTCCAACTCCTCCAGGCACATGCGTAAACGGAGGTGTGCAGAGTCCCTGCGGCAGGCGACGAACACGACCGTCGTCGATTAGTACCGGTACGGTCGGTGGTATCGAAGTCTTGATCACCACTCAGGTCTACGGCTTACAAATGGTGACCATCCCGATACTTGCGTCAGAGCACCGGGCCGATTCTTTGACAGTGAATCACTCCCGTAAGGTTGTGCCGGTGTGGGTGTCCCGGGTCGAGACGATACTCCGCCAATGCGCCCAGCAAACAACCTGGCCATCGCAGGTGGTGGGGAGCGGTGTGGCGGATGAGTTGGACAAGTTGGTGTAGCAGCACGAGCACGGCGAGATAACATCGCAGGAGTTCGACATGCTCAAGAGACAGCTGATTGCGAATCGCGATGCAGATTCATAACCCGATTGCGGGTTGGCTTCACTCCACCATCACCGAGCAGACTAGCACGGCGGGCTCTGTTGCAAAGATTGGCGGCAGTCAGAGGTAGGCTGTCGCTCTGCGCCGATCAGGCGGCTGCTGCGAAATGGTGGTTGAGCATGCCCATGGCCTCCGTCAGCGCCGAGGGCCCAATGCCAAAAGCTCTCTCCACAAGGCGCACCTCGCCCCTGATGCCGGGCTGCAGGCACCAGGGGCGAGCCTGTCCTTTGCGCAGGGCTCGCATGACTTCGAATCCCTTGATCGTGGCATAGGCCGTGGGGATCGATTTGAAACCGCGCACCGGCTTGATCAGTATCTTGAGCTTTCCGTGATCGGCCTCGATCACGTTATTGAGATACTTCACCTGCCGGTGGGCCGTCTCCCGGTCCAGCTTTCCTTCGCGCTTCAATTCGGTGATCGCTGCACCATAGCTCGGCGCTTTGTCGGTATTGAGCGTGGCAGGCTTTTCCCAGTGCTTCAGGCCTCGCAGGGCCTTGCCCAGGAACCGCTTCGCTGCCTTGGCGCTGCGGGTCGGCGACAGGTAGAAATCGATCGTGTCGCCCCGCTTGTCGACTGCCCGGTACAGGTAGGTCCACTTGCCCCGCACCTTGACGTAGGTTTCATCCAGGCGCCAGCTCGGATCAAAGCCACGCCGCCAGAACCAGCGCAGCCGCTTCTCCATCTCCGGGGCGTAGCACTGGACCCAGCGATAGATCGTCGTATGGTCGACCGAAATGCCGCGTTCCGCCAGCATTTCCTCAAGGTCGCGATAGCTGATCGGATAGCGACAATACCAGCGCACCGCCCACAGGATCACATCACCCTGGAAATGGCGCCACTTGAAATCCGTCATCGTTCCGTCCGTCCAATCTCCGCCAAGCATGCTCAAGCTTCACGATTTTTGCAACAGAGCCCACACGAGTATTGAGCATAGTCGAGATTGGTGCAGATCACTTCTGATATTGAACTGTCAGGAGCTGGCTGCACAACAGCCATTACGCCCAATCAACTGGTGCAGTCGTCTTCTGAAAATGACATTTGGTATCTCTCATAAACGGATGTTTTTGAGAGAACTATCTTCGGCCTTCACACGCACGAAAGGCGGCGAAGCTCCGCCGTTAATCCGTCCGCCGGAGATCTCGCCCAGGCAGGCTGAAGGCCGAGCAAGCCTGACAGGCCCGAAAAGCCCGGCACGGGCGTCGGCGGCGATGACGGCGGCGGCATTATCCAGGGTTGATGATGGAAGTGGAGGATATCGACAACCTCTCGCGCAACCAAGACATCGCGGTCGGACTGCAAGTGATCTTGAAGCCACGGGCCCGTCCCACCCCGACATGGACCTCGATGCCCGAACGGACGTTAGATTTCGAGTTCTAGGCGTTCTGCGATGAAGGTTGGATCCCAGCCGGGATTGAAAGTGTCGACGTGGGTGAATCCGAGCCGCTCGTATAGGCCACGCAGGTTCGGGTGGCAGTCGAGCCGCAGCTTGGCGCACCCCTGCGTTCGCGCGGCATGGCGGCAAGCCTCGATCAGCGCGGAGCTGACACCCCGGCCCGCATGTGTCCGTCGCACCGCGAGCTTGTGCAGATATGCGGCCTCCCCCTTGAGGGCGTCGGGCCAGAACTCGGGATCCTCGGCCGACAAGGTGCAACAGCCGACGATGCCGTCGCTGCAACTCGCGACTAGGAGCTCGGATCTCAGGACGAAGGTCTCCGCGAATGTCCGGTCGATCCGCGCGACGTCCCAGGCGGGCGTTCCCTTGGCGGACATCCACGCCGCAGCGTCGTGCATCAGCCGCACAACCTCGTCGATATCACCCGAGCAGGCGACCCGAACGTTCGGAGGCTCCTCGCTGTCCATTCGCTCCCCTGGCGCGGTATGAACCGCCGCCTCATAGTGCAGTTTGATCCTGACGAGCCCAGCATGTCTGCGCCCACCTTCGCGGAACCTGACCAGGGTCCGCTAGCGGGCGGCCGGAAGGTGAATGCTAGGCATGATCTAACCCTCGGTCTCTGGCGTCGCGACTGCGAAATTTCGCGAGGGTTTCCGAGAAGGTGATTGCGCTTCGCAGATCTCCAGGCGCGTGGGTGCGGACGTAGTCAGCGCCATTGCCGATCGCGTGAAGTTCCGCCGCAAGGCTCGCTGGACCCAGATCCTTTACAGGAAGGCCAACGGTGGCGCCCAAGAAGGATTTCCGCGACACCGAGACCAATAGCGGAAGCCCCAACGCCGACTTCAGCTTTTGAAGGTTCGACAGCACGTGCAGCGATGTTTCCGGTGCGGGGCTCAAGAAAAATCCCATCCCCGGATCGAGGATGAGCCGGTCGGCAGCGACCCCGCTCCGTCGCAAGGCGGAAACCCGCGCCTCGAAGAACCGCACAATCTCGTCGAGCGCGTCTTCGGGTCGAAGGTGACCGGTGCGGGTGGCGATGCCATCCCGCTGCGCTGAGTGCATAACCACCAGCCTGCAGTCCGCCTCAGCAATATCGGGATAGAGCGCAGGGTCAGGAAATCCTTGGATATCGTTCAGGTAGCCCACGCCGCGCTTGAGCGCATAGCGCTGGGTTTCCGGTTGGAAGCTGTCGATTGAAACACGGTGCATCTGATCGGACAGGGCGTCTAAGAGCGGCGCAATACGTCTGATCTCATCGGCCGGCGATACAGGCCTCGCGTCCGGATGGCTGGCGGCCGGTCCGACATCCACGACGTCTGATCCGACTCGCAGCATTTCGATCGCCGCGGTGACAGCGCCGGCGGGGTCTAGCCGCCGGCTCTCATCGAAGAAGGAGTCCTCGGTGAGATTCAGAATGCCGAACACCGTCACCATGGCGTCGGCCTCCGCAGCGACTTCCACGATGGGGATCGGGCGAGCAAAAAGGCAGCAATTATGAGCCCCATACCTACAAAGCCCCACGCATCAAGCTTTTGCCCATGAAGCAACCAGGCAATGGCTGTAATTATGACGACGCCGAGTCCCGACCAGACTGCATAAGCAACACCGACAGGGATGGATTTCAGAACCAGAGAAAGAAAATAAAATGCGATGCCATAACCGATTATGACAACGGCGGAAGGGGCAAGCTTAGTAAAGCCCTCGCTAGATTTTAATGCGGATGTTGCGATTACTTCGCCAACTATTGCGATAACAAGAAAAAGCCAGCCTTTCATGATATATCTCCCAATTTGTGTAGGGCTTATTATGCACGCTTAAAAATAATAAAAGCAGACTTGACCTGATAGTTTGGCTGTGAGCAATTATGTGCTTAGTGCATCTAACGCCTGAATTAAGCTGCGCCGCGAAGCGGCGTCGGCTTGAATGAACTGTTAGACATCATTGGCGTGGAGCCGAGCAGACTGGCGGCTTCGTGCTTCACAAAGTAAATGAACGCAGTCAACTGATCAGCGCGTGAGGCCAAGCAATCCATCCCTTGTCCAAGGTAAGCCTGCTGGGCTTCAAGCAGCACGGGCTGATGTTGGACGGGCAGGCGTTCCATTACCCAGTTGGCAGCTACATCCTTCGGCGCGATCTTGCCGGTTGCTGCGCTGTACCAAATGCGAGACAAAGTAAGCACTACATTCCGCTCGTCGCCTGCCCAATCCGGTTGTGAGTTCCATAGTTTCAAGGTGTCGGCCAGTGCTTTGAATAGATCGCTTTCCGGGACTGAGTTGAAGAAATCTTCCGCGGCCGAACCTGCCAAGGCAAGGCTGTGTTGCCTTGCTTTAGTTAGCAGAATAGCCAGATCAACATCGGTTGTCGCGGGCTCGAAGATGCCCGCAAGAATGTCCTTGCGCTGCCACTCCCCGAATTGCAGTTCCCGTCTGGCTGGATAACGCCAAGGAACAACATCGCCGTACACGACGATGGTAACTTCCAAGGCACGGAGAGCTTCACTTTGGCCGGGAGAAGCGGAAACTTCCAGGAAATCTACGAACAGAGCCTGCCGCACAGTCTCATCGAGCTGTGCAGTCACAGTAACCAGCAAATCAATATCACTGCATGGCTTCAGGCCACCGTCGAGTGCAGAGCCGTACAAATGCACGGCCAGCAACGTCGATCCCAGATGATGCTCGATGACGTTGAGTGCCTGTGATAGCTGTACCGAAATCTCGGCGGGCACTGCGTTGCTCATGATGTCTAACTCCCAATTTGTGTAGGGCTTATTATGCACGCTTAAAAATAATAAAAGCAGACTTGACCTGATAGTTTGGCTGTGAGCAATTATGTGCTTAGTGCATCTAACGCCGCTAAGCAGCGGCACATTTTGCGTTTTGAGCGCAGCGAAGCAAAATGTGTCCGATGGCTTGGATGGTTAACCCCTTTGCCAGATTTGATAGCGATAATTTATATTTGAATGAAATTCCTGCTCGAACACCACATTGAACTCTTTGGGGATTTCCGGAAAGAAAACATTGCCCTCTGGCTCGGAATCTATTGTCGAGATATGTAGCGTGTCGGCATGGGCGATCAGACTCTTGTAGATCTCTCCACCACCAGAAACAACAACATGGTTCGTAAGAGTCTTTAGCTCCCTCATTGCTGCTTCTATAGATGGAAACACAACCACATCATCGTTAGTAGCTACCGATCCTGAGCGGCTGACAACTGCATACTTTCTATTTGGGAGAGCCCCCATTGCCTCAAATGTTTTACGGCCGACTAAGAGCCATTGATTGTAAGTTATTGCTTTAAAAAGCAGCTGCTCACCTTTAGCGTTCCACGGGATATCCGAGCCGCAGCCAATAACCCCATTTCTTGCTTTTGCAGCCATTAGTGATATTTTCACGATACTCCTTTGGGTTAACGCCGCCATAAACGGCGACAGGGTGGCGCGCCTATTGCGCATAAAATGGCGAAGCCATGCGCAACAGGCGCGGAATCTCTGGCGTCCGGTTTGATGGCTTTGTTATGCAAAGGACTAGTCTTCAATGACGTGTAAACCACGGCGCTTTAAGTCCTCCAACGAATCCAACATTCCCCTTATTAATTCAACAGGATGCCCCTCCCAGTCTTCAACAACGCCAACAATTCTCAAGGGTTCGCAGGTTCTATAGGACTGTGTTGGATTACCGGGAAATCTTTTGTTCGTAAGATTCGGATCGTCTTCGAACGGTCCTGTTGGCTCAACTATGTATATGTAGCCGCGACCCTCGAGGCCAGACAGTGACATAGCAAGTTCAGCTCCCCAAACTGCTGGCTCCATCAAGGCTGAAAAGTAGATGTGCTTAAGAATACGACCGTCCTCGAAATGAGAGATGAACCCTGTGGTTAGCAAGTCACCAATCGCCAAATTGGCTTTGGTTCCATGATAGAACGGTCCTTGCACCTGCTTGTAATTATCATGAGAGATGGGAATCCAATCTTTTACCATTTTAAGACCCTTAATTGTTGGGATTTGGCTGCATAACTTTGTTTTAGGGCGACTGCCCTGCTGCGTAACATCGTTGCTGCTCCATAACATCAAACATCGACCCACGGCGTAACGCGCTTGCTGCTTGGATGCCCGAGGCATAGACTGTACAAAAAAACAGTCATAACAAGCCATGAAAACCGCCACTGCGCCGTTACCACCGCTGCGTTCGGTCAAGGTTCTGGACCAGTTGCGTGAGCGCATACGCTACTTGCATTACAGCTTACCAACCGAACAGGCTTATGTCCACTGGGTTCGTGCCTTCATCCGTTTCCACGGTGTGCGTCACCCGGCAACCTTGGGCAGCAGCGAAGTCGAGGCATTTCTGTCCTGGCTGGCGAACGAGCGCAAGGTTTCGGTCTCCACGCATCGTCAGGCATTGGCGGCCTTGCTGTTCTTCTACGGCAAGGTGCTGTGCACGGATCTGCCCTGGCTTCAGGAGATCGGAAGACCTCGGCCGTCGCGGCGCTTGCCGGTGGTGCTGACCCCGGATGAAGTGGTTCGCATCCTCGGTTTTCTGGAAGGCGAGCATCGTTTGTTCGCCCAGCTTCTGTATGGAACGGGCATGCGGATCAGTGAGGGTTTGCAACTGCGGGTCAAGGATCTGGATTTCGATCACGGCACGATCATCGTGCGGGAGGGCAAGGGCTCCAAGGATCGGGCCTTGATGTTACCCGAGAGCTTGGCACCCAGCCTGCGCGAGCAGCTGTCGCGTGCACGGGCATGGTGGCTGAAGGACCAGGCCGAGGGCCGCAGCGGCGTTGCGCTTCCCGACGCCCTTGAGCGGAAGTATCCGCGCGCCGGGCATTCCTGGCCGTGGTTCTGGGTTTTTGCGCAGCACACGCATTCGACCGATCCACGGAGCGGTGTCGTGCGTCGCCATCACATGTATGACCAGACCTTTCAGCGCGCCTTCAAACGTGCCGTAGAACAAGCAGGCATCACGAAGCCCGCCACACCGCACACCCTCCGCCACTCGTTCGCGACGGCCTTGCTCCGCAGCGGTTACGACATTCGAACCGTGCAGGATCTGCTCGGCCATTCCGACGTCTCTACGACGATGATTTACACGCATGTGCTGAAAGTTGGCGGTGCCGGAGTGCGCTCACCGCTTGATGCGCTGCCGCCCCTCACTAGTGAGAGGTAGGGCAGCGCAAGTCAATCCTGGCGGATTCACTACCCCTGCGCGAAGGCCATCGGTGCCGCATCGAACGGCCGGTTGCGGAAAGTCCTCCCTGCGTCCGCTGATGGCCGGCAGCAGCCCGTCGTTGCCTGATGGATCCAACCCCTCCGCTGCTATAGTGCAGTCGGCTTCTGACGTTCAGTGCAGCCGTCTTCTGAAAACGACAAACGATGTCAGAATAGAGTTAAATTTCCTATTGATTGACATATTCCGTCAAAGGTAATAGATTTCATCCTGACACTTTTGCCTTTGGAGGCATCTTGCAAGGTCAACGCATCGGCTATGTCCGCGTCAGCAGCTTCGACCAGAACCCGGAACGGCAATTGGAGGGTGTTCAGGTGGCGCGGGTGTTCACCGACAAGGCTTCTGGCAAGGACACCCAGCGTCCCGAGCTGGAAAGGCTGCTGGCCTTCGTCCGCGAGGGCGACACCGTGGTGGTGCATAGCATGGACAGGCTGGCACGCAACCTTGATGACCTGCGCCGCATCGTCCAAGGGCTGACACAACGGGGCGTGCGCATGGAGTTCGTCAAAGAAGGGCTGAAGTTCACCGGCGAGGACTCACCGATGGCCAATCTGATGCTGTCGGTCATGGGAGCCTTCGCTGAGTTCGAGCGCGCCCTGATCCGCGAACGTCAGCGCGAGGGAATCGTGCTGGCCAAGCAGCGCGGTGCCTACCGGGGACGAAAGAAATCGCTGAACAGCGAACAAATTGCCGAGTTGAAACGGCGAGTTGCGGCAGGCGACCAAAAAACCTTGGTGGCCCGTGACTTCGGCATCAGCCGCGAAACCTTGTACCAGTACCTGCGGGAAGACTGACCATGCCACGCCGCTCAATCCTGTCCGCCACCGAGCGCGAAAGCCTGCTGGCACTGCCAGATGCCAAAGACGAACTGATACGGCACTACACGTTCAACGAAACCGACCTGTCGGTGATCCGTCAGCGTCGCGGCGCCGCGAATCGATTGGGCTTCGCTGTGCAGCTTTGCTACTTGCGATTCCCTGGCACCTTTTTGGGCGTCGATGAGCCTCCGTTTCCGCCCCTGTTGCGCATGGTGGCCGCGCAACTCAAGATGCCAGTGGAAAGTTGGAGCGAGTACGGCCAGCGCGAACAGACACGGCGGGAGCACTTGGTCGAGCTGCAAACGGTTTTTGGGTTCAAGCCCTTCACCATGAGCCACTATCGGCAAGCCGTGCATACATTGACCGAGCTGGCCTTGCAGACCGACAAAGGCATCGTGCTGGCGAGCGCACTTGTCGAGAATCTGCGGCGGCAGAGCATTATCCTGCCCGCCATGAATGCCATCGAGCGCGCAAGCGCCGAGGCCATCACCCGTGCCAACCGACGCATTTACGCGGCGCTGACCGATTCTTTGTTATCACCCCACCGTCAGCGCCTGGACGAACTTCTCAAGCGCAAGGACGGCAGTAAAGTGACGTGGCTGGCATGGCTGCGCCAGTCGCCTGCCAAACCGAACTCTCGCCACATGCTCGAACATATTGAGCGCCTGAAATCCTGGCAAGCACTTGATCTGCCCGCAGGCATCGAGCGGCAGGTTCACCAGAACCGCCTGCTCAAAATCGCTCGTGAAGGTGGCCAGATGACGCCTGCTGATCTGGCAAAGTTCGAGGTGCAACGACGCTATGCCACGCTGGTAGCGCTGGCCATCGAAGGCATGGCCACCGTCACCGATGAAATCATCGACCTTCACGATCGCATCATCGGCAAGCTGTTCAACGCGGCCAAGAACAAGCATCAGCAGCAGTTCCAGGCTTCCGGCAAGGCGATCAACGACAAGGTGCGGATGTATGGGCGCATCGGTCAAGCGTTGATTGAGGCCAAGCAAAGCGGCAGCGATCCGTTCGCCGCCATCGAGGCCGTTATGCCCTGGGACACCTTCGCCGCCAGCGTCACCGAAGCGCAAACATTGGCGCGGCCTGCCGACTTTGATTTCCTGCACCACATCGGTGAAAGCTATGCCACGCTACGCCGCTACGCGCCGCAGTTCCTGGGCGTGCTCAAATTGCGGGCTGCGCCCGCCGCCAAGGGTGTGCTCGATGCCATCGACATGCTGCGCGGCATGAACAGCGACAGCGCGCGCAAGGTGCCCGCCGATGCGCCAACCGCATTCATCAAGCCGCGCTGGGCAAAGCTGGTTCTGACCGACGACGGCATCGACCGGCGTTACTACGAGTTATGCGCCCTGTCGGAGCTGAAGAACGCGCTGCGCTCCGGTGATGTCTGGGTGCAGGGTTCTCGCCAGTTCAAGGACTTCGACGAATACCTGGTGCCGGTCGAGAAGTTCGCCACTTTGAAGCTGGCCAGCGAATTGCCGCTGGCAGTGGCCACCGACTGCGACCAATACCTGCATGACCGGTTGGAATTGTTGGAGGCGCAACTCGCCACAGTCAACCGCATGGCTGCGGCCAACGACTTACCGGATGCCATCATCACCACCGCGTCAGGCCTGAAGATCACGCCGCTGGACGCGGCAGTACCAGACGCCGCGCAAGCCATGATCGACCAGACAGCTATGCTGCTGCCGCACCTCAAAATCACCGAGTTGCTGATGGAGGTCGATGAATGGACGGGCTTCACCCGCCACTTCACACACCTGAAGACCAGCGACACGGCCAAGGACAAAACCTTGCTGTTGACGACGATCCTGGCCGACGCGATCAACCTGGGTCTGACCAAAATGGCCGAGTCCTGCCCTGGCACCACCTACGCCAAGCTGTCTTGGCTGCAAGCCTGGCACATCCGCGATGAAACCTATTCGACGGCGCTGGCCGAGCTGGTGAATGCGCAGTTTCGGCAACCCTTCGCCGGCAACTGGGGTGACGGCACCACGTCATCGTCGGACGGCCAGAACTTCAGAACCGGCAGCAAAGCAGAAAGCACTGGTCATATCAACCCGAAGTATGGAAGCAGTCCAGGACGGACTTTCTACACCCATATCTCCGACCAGTACGCGCCCTTCAGTGCCAAGGTGGTCAACGTGGGCATTCGTGATTCAACTTACGTGCTTGATGGCCTGCTGTACCACGAGTCGGACTTGCGCATCGAGGAACACTACACCGACACGGCAGGCTTCACCGATCACGTGTTTGGCTTGATGCATTTGCTGGGATTTCGCTTCGCGCCGCGTATCCGTGACTTGGGCGAAACCAAGCTATTCATCCCCAAGGGCGATGCCGCCTATGACGCGCTCAAGCCGATGATTAGCAGCGACAGGCTGAACATCAAGCAAATACGCGCCCATTGGGATGAAATTCTGCGGCTGGCCACCTCCATCAAGCAAGGCACGGTAACGGCTTCGCTGATGCTGCGCAAACTCGGCAGCTACCCGCGCCAGAACGGCTTGGCCGTGGCGTTGCGCGAGCTGGGGCGCATCGAGCGCACGCTGTTCATTTTGGATTGGCTGCAAAGCGTGGAGCTGCGCCGCCGCGTCCATGCGGGGCTGAATAAGGGCGAGGCGCGCAACGCGCTGGCCAGGGCGGTCTTCTTCTACCGATTGGGTGAAATCCGCGACCGCAGTTTTGAGCAGCAGCGCTACCGGGCCAGCGGCCTCAATCTGGTGACGGCGGCCATCGTGTTGTGGAACACGGTATATCTGGAGCGTGCCACCAGTGCTTTGCGTGGCAACGGCACGGCGCTGGACGACACATTGTTGCAATATCTGTCGCCGCTGGGGTGGGAGCACATCAACCTGACCGGCGATTACCTATGGCGCAGCAGCGCCAAGGTCGGTGCGGGGAAGTTTAGGCCATTGCGACCGCTGCCACCGGCTTAGCGTGCTTTATTTAATGAGATGGTCACTCCCTCCTTCCCGGTACTATGCTGAGGACAGGCTTTCATTCGGAGA
>NZ_JAWPOX010000597.1:0-668 GCF_033344475.1 Vibrio sp. 1288 | reverse complement strand
GCTTACCTTGTAGCGCCTCGATTGGCTGAGGCATAGTCAACGCGGTGATGGCGCCTAACTGTTGCGCCGCTAAATAAAACAGTACTGTTTCAACTTGGTTCTTCCCTACCAGAGTCACCACATCATCACGCGTACCACCTTGCTGCAAGAGCGATTGCGCGTATTGAGTAACACGAAGCGAGAGCTGTTGCCAATTCAATGTTTCTTGAGGTGTTGCGAGTGCAATAGAAAAAGGGCTCGTTTGAGCCCAATACTTCCAAGGTGGAATCGCACTATGTTCTGTAGAGAATGGCTCTATGCTGAATGCCACACTAACTCCTGCTCAGACAAAGGAAGCACAGGAAGTTCGCACTTTGGCCAACCTTGCTCTAGCTGCGCTTTGAACAACCCGATAGTGTCCAAACCAGGAACTTCATCAGGCAACTGCCATTGCGCCAAACGTGCTAATTGGTTCAAGCCAAGGCTCGACTCGATGCTTGAGCTGATCACCGCTTTCATTCCTAACGCTTTTGCTTTTTCGATCAATTTAATGCAGAAGTCGACGGAGCCGATTAATGTCGGTTTGATAATGATCGCTTTCACGCCTGTCAGATCTTCAAGGCTAAAGTCTTCTCGACGAACGGCATCTTGCAGCGTTTCATCCCAAGCAATCGCGATACCAGTATTAA
>NZ_JAWPOX010000596.1:0-669 GCF_033344475.1 Vibrio sp. 1288 | reverse complement strand
ACTTTTGTTGATGGATTCCCTAACGCGTTACGCGATGGCTCAACGCGAAATCGCGTTATCTTTGGGGGAACCGCCAGCGTCGCGCGGCTATCCGCCTTCGGTATTCAGTGTGTTACCGCAATTATTAGAGCGAGCGGGTAACAGTGAAAACCCTCATGGCAGCTTAACGGCGATTTACACTGTACTGGCGGAAGGCGACGATCAGCAAGACCCAGTCGTGGACTCTGCTCGTGCCATTTTGGATGGACACGTTGTGTTGTCGCGCCAGCTGGCGGAACAAGGGCATTATCCTGCGATTGATATCAACGCTTCTATCAGCCGTTGTATGAGCACTTGTACGCAACCTGCTCATTCCACCATCGCAAACAACTTCCGCCAAATGTACTCCAATTACCTTCAGGTGAAAGAGTTACTGCCGCTTGGTGGCTATCAACCGGGTCAGGACCCTGAGTTGGATCAGTCTGTGTCGATGTATCCGCATTTGCGTTCGTACTTACAGCAATCAGCGAACGAGGCGGTGGATTACACCACCAGTTTGACTGAGCTGGCTCAAATGTTCCAAGGCGCACAGTAGAGAGCGAACGCAGCGATGAAAGCCAAACTTAAAGCGGTCGGCAAACTGCAACAAATGGAAGAAAAGCAGCGTGATAGGGTCGGGCAACAGCTCGA
>NZ_JAWPOX010000595.1:0-670 GCF_033344475.1 Vibrio sp. 1288 | reverse complement strand
ACCGTCGTTTTCGGTTTGCATGACGTCATCACCGTGGTGCCAAGTATCCGCAAATTTGCTCCAGTAAGCATCGTGATAACGTTCGCCATTGTCATGCCAAAAGCCGATAGGAAAGTTTGGCAGCGAGTTGTTACATGTCAGTTCTCCGCGTTGTGAAACTACTTCGCGTCCTGCGTCATCAAGCACTTTTACCTTGTTGCCGAGCCCCGCACCTTGGCATTCCCCTTTGTAGACGGGAGAGATCGGGTTACCAAGAACAAAGCAGCCACAAATGTCGGTTCCGCCAGCGATGGAAGCTAAGTGTAAATCCTGTTTGATATGTTGATAAACGTAACTGAACTGCTCAGGATAGAGCACGGAACCTGTGGAGCATAAGGTCTTCAGCGAATCCAAATTATGCTCTGACCGAGGCGAATAATTGGCTTGCTCAAGCGCTTCGAGATACTTTGCAGAGGTGCCAAACAGTGACACCGACTGTTCTTCCGCCAAGCGCCAAAGCACAGAATGGTCGGGGGACACGGGGCTACCGTCGTAAATCACCAACGTGGCTCCGCTCGCGAGTGCGGAAACATGCCAGTTCCACATCATCCAACCACAAGTGGTGTAGTAGAAAACCTTGTCGAGAGGTTTTACATCGCAGTGCAGCTGATGTTCTTTCAAATGATTGAGT
>NZ_JAWPOX010000594.1:0-670 GCF_033344475.1 Vibrio sp. 1288 | reverse complement strand
ACAAAGGTGGCGCTGTAACAAAGTGAGCAATTGGCTCGGCAGCAGCCCAAAAAACACCACCACCAGCGAGTAGGGTGCACAGTACAATCGACAGCCATTTAAATGTGTCGATGTCTGGTTTCGCTAAGCCGCCCAAACGTACATACCCTGTACGACCAAACGCGAGAGCCAAACCGATAAGGAAATTGAGAAGAAGCAATACTTGCCAGTAAGCTCCGAAATATTTTGTCGCAAACCCAAAGCCTGCGTTAACCATTGCGGTTAGAGATTCGGTGTTCGTCAATGCAAGCAGAACGAACAAACTGAGGAAGCTACCAC
This sequence comes from Vibrio sp. 1288, assembly GCF_033344475.1. Lineage (NCBI taxonomy): Bacteria > Pseudomonadati > Pseudomonadota > Gammaproteobacteria > Vibrionales > Vibrionaceae > Vibrio > Vibrio sp. 1288. Next base: position 352 of record NZ_JAWPOX010000594.1, on the reverse strand, counting down.
TCAACCAGAATACTGGATTGGTGAGTTCGAGGCGTTTCAGTAGGGAAGGGGGATGAATGGCAGAATAGTCTGCTTCCTGAATAGGAGTATGGGGGGCGGCATTCGTCATATTTGACATAATTACTTCGCTTTTTAGGGCTCGGAAGCCGTGCATTTCCCCTCACATCAAGTCGATGAAAAGTGTGAGGATGTTCAAAAAGCCGCTGATGGTAACATGTCGAGATAGCGAATATAACCGTAGATTTAGATTAATTTTTAACACTTTAGCCAAGCCTCTGATTTTTTTGCAGAGATTTTGACTGAAATTTTAGCGTGAAGTGCGCCGCATTTCGTTTGTAAATGACATTCCCCT
>NZ_JAWPOX010000593.1:0-671 GCF_033344475.1 Vibrio sp. 1288 | reverse complement strand
TCTGACGGCGAGCAGCAAGCGCTGCAAACACTTAAAGCTCAGCTAAAACAGCACGATATAGAGCTGCTGCAAAGCCCGGTGTTAGGCGGTGGTGGAGACAGTGCGATGACGGTACTGCAAGCTCGCGCACTGGCGGGCAATCCTCCCAGCTTCGCGCAAATCGAGGGACCAAGTATTAAGGCGTGGGATGCCATCGGTATTTTGCACAACGTCAACGCAGTTGCCGATGAGCAGCGCTGGGACGAGGTGCTCTACCCGCTATCTATTGAAATCAACAAAACACAAAACGGCTACATCGCCCTGCCACTTACGCTGCACCGTTTGAACTGGCTGTGGGTCAACCACAAGCTGCTTAAACAACTGAATCTATCCGAGCCGAAAAACTGGCAAGAGATGTTCGCCGCCATGGAGCTTGCTAAGCAAAATGGCATTGTACCGATCGCGGTCGGTGAGCAGCCGTGGCAAGTCGCCCAACTTTTCGAGAACTTAGTGATCTCCACTGGCGGCGTTGAGTTCTACACCAATGCGATGGTTAAACTTGAGCGAGACAGCATCGACAGCGACACTCTGCGTCAAGCGCTGACGCAATTTCGCCGCCTGAGTTTATTGATCAACAACCAATTACCTGACAGTAAGTGGGATACTGCAACCCAAGCGCTAGCCAGCGGTCA
>NZ_JAWPOX010000592.1:0-671 GCF_033344475.1 Vibrio sp. 1288 | reverse complement strand
TTTACATTAAAGTGTAGCGCCAAGATAAGCGCCGCTCCAAGAAACCAGAGTTGACTCGCAGACTGCTTCCAACCTCCAGCCAATGAAAGGCACGCTAAACCAATCACCGCAATAGGTAACGAGATCCAAAAGATGCGCTGAGGGCGTTGTTGAAACATTACCCAAGCCACGATTGGCACGAACAGCATCGAGAGGCTCATAATAAATGCGCCCTCGCCTAGCGTATCGCTGATTGAAATGGCGTAAATCCACGTCATCACAGCGCCGCCAAGCAGCAAACCTACGCCACTGGCTGCCAACACGTCTTTTAACCGTGCCGCTTTTAGTGGTCGGTAACACAATGGCAGTAAACAGAGAGAGGCGATGGTAAATCGCAAGCCAATAAAACCAAAGGGAGGCAGCCCTTGTATGGTTTCTTTGGAAAAAATCCAGCCCAGTGCCGCTATCATCGTAGTGGCCACCAGAATCACGGTCGCTTTGCGTTCTGAGTTAAACATAATTACTCACAAAAAGGCCTGATGAATCGTCATCAGTGGGGATATTTATATCGATTTTAATCTACGAAAGTTATTTATATTCGTATCGCAAATGCTGACGAGGTGTGTCATAACAATGCAAGATGTTAACGTTTGCGTAACTTCGGCCTTATACCTTGCCGGTGAGATTTCATC
>NZ_JAWPOX010000591.1:0-672 GCF_033344475.1 Vibrio sp. 1288 | reverse complement strand
ACTCACCAACGGTGAAAAGCTCTTTGCCTGTTTTCCAACGTAAATGATCAATCCACTCTTGTAGATACTGATATTTAATGTGCTTCACGGCATCCATTCTAAAGCCATCAACGCCTGTCATGTTGATGTACCACTCACCCCAATCTTTCAGCTCTTGTTTAACTTCTGGGTGATCCATGTCTAAATCGGCGTACATTAGGTAGTCGTAATTGCCTTTTTCAGAGCTGACTTCCCAATCCCATGCTTTTCCTTCGCCTTTGAATTTAAAGATCGCTTTTTCTTTGCCGGCGTCATCCCAGTCAACACCGTCAAAGTGATACCAAGTCCAATGGAAGTTCGAGTATTTGTCGTTGCGGCCAGGAAAATTAAACTCAACCCAAGCTTCACTCCATTTGTCGCCCAGCTCAATGTTGCGGTTGTCCCAATCAACGCGCTTGGTATCGACCCACGACTTCCCATCTGCGCCACCTCGGTGGTTAAACACAACGTCGCCGTAAATTTGGATATTGTTGTTGTGTGCGGCATTGATTGCAGAGATGTACTGAGCCTTGGTGCCGTATTTGGTTCGTACTGAGCCTTTTTGGTCAAACTCACCTAAATCGTACATATCATAGACGCCATAACCGACGTCATTACTGCCGCCCGCGCCTTTGTACGCTGGCGGTAGCCAGA
>NZ_JAWPOX010000590.1:0-672 GCF_033344475.1 Vibrio sp. 1288 | reverse complement strand
GTTGAGAATTTCTTAAAAATATAATTTTGGTTAACGCGAACAGGCTAGTTATCTTTAAATGAGGCTTAAGAACAACAACGAAAATAAATAACCGTGTTAGCCACTAAAACAGATTAAATACCACCATTATGACAGAACACGAAAATACCAATGAAGTACCGCTTTCGATTGAAGCGGGCACATTACTCAAAAACAAACGCGAATCTTTAGGTATGACTCAAAAGCAAGTTGCTGATCGCCTGAGACTTCGCGTTTCTGTTATTGAAGATATTGAAAACAACCGATTTGAATCTCAACAAGTAGCGACATTCACTCGCGGCTATTTGCGTTCTTACGCAAAGTTTGTCGGGCTAGATGAGAAAGTGGTGCTGGTTGCTCTAGAACAAACGGCAGATGTAAAGCCAAAAGAGCAAGAAATCGAAATGCAAAGTTTTTCTCGTAAAACCAAACACGAGAAACACAACAGCCGAATTATGTTGCTGACTTGGGTAATAGCCATTGTCATCATCGGTATCTCAGCAGCTTGGTGGTGGCAAAATCAGCAAGAAAATAGTCTCGCTCAAGTTGTAGCAGAGGCTAATGTTGAAACAAGCCAACCAAGTGCCGATGAAATTGCTGATATTGATCTAATGACCGAAGAGGAGCTGATCGCAAGTACTCCAGCAGAACTAG
>NZ_JAWPOX010000589.1:0-672 GCF_033344475.1 Vibrio sp. 1288 | reverse complement strand
ATCTCAAACAGTTGGAATAGTTGTAGATGCAAACACGTCTTTGGTCTAACCGGCGAACTCGGCCAAAACGACCACCAGCCAATGCCATGTAGATCAAACAAAAAGCCAGCGAGAGCTTCGCTGGCTTTGACATCATACTTATGCGACTTCGAGTTCCGATTTTAGCTCTCTCTTTAAGATTTTACCCGTAGCACTCATCGGTAACTGTTCACGAATTTCGACAAACCTTGGGTATTTGAAATTGGCCAACTGCTCTCGCCCCCATAGTTGCAGCTCATCAGCTTCGACAAATTGATTCGGTTTTAATACCACGTAGGCTTTGATCTCTTCGCCATATTCTTGATGCGGAATACCTATCACGGCCACCATCGCTACCGCAGGATGCGTCATGAATACTTCTTCAATCTCACGAGGATACACATTGAAGCCACCTCGAATGATCAAGTCTTTCATCCTGTCGACAATAAACAGATTACCCGACTCATCAAATCGCCCGACGTCACCGGTATGGAACCAACCACTTTGCAACACCGATTCCGTCACTTCTGGGCGATCAAGATAACCTTTCATGACGTTGTGCCCGCGCACAATAATTTCTCCAGCCTCACCGACAGCGAGAGCATGGCCGTCAAGATCAACGACTTTCACCTCAACACCTTGAATCGGTTACCG
>NZ_JAWPOX010000588.1:0-672 GCF_033344475.1 Vibrio sp. 1288 | reverse complement strand
AAGATCGCGTGCGTGTCACCCCATTCAACGATTTGCCCTTTATACATCACCGCTGTTTCTTCAGCGATGTAGTGCGCGGTGGCGAGGTCGTGGGTAATGTACAAAAAGCCAATCCCAAGCTCTTGCTTCATACGCTGCATCAAGTTCAATACGCCTAAGCGAATTGACACATCCAGCATCGATGTTGGCTCATCGGCCAAAATTATTTGTGAACCGACGGCCAGTGCGCGTGCGAGGTTTACTCGCTGACGCTGACCGCCGCTGAGTTCGTGCGGGTACTTGTTTAACGTCTCTTCTGGCAATTCCACCAGCTTGAGAAGTTCGTCCAATCGCGCCGGGATCTCGCGGTCATGCTGCACCTGCTTGTGGATTTTCAACGGGCGAGTTAAATGATGACGAATTGTGTGGGTCGGGTTCAGCGATCCAAAAGGGTCTTGAAACACCATTTGTAACTTACTGCGATAATCTTGAATATCGTGTCGTGAGGTGATGTCATTGATGTTGGTGCCGTTAAATAGAATTTCCCCTTCGCTCGCCGGGTAAACCTTTGTGATTAGCCTTGCACACGTGCTTTTACCGCAGCCTGATTCGCCAACGAGAGCCAATGTTCGCCCTGCGTAAAGATCAAAACTGACGCCTTGCAACGCTCGAAAAGTCTCTTCTTTGGCAAAG
>NZ_JAWPOX010000058.1:0-17869 GCF_033344475.1 Vibrio sp. 1288 | reverse complement strand
GCTACGACGATTAATGGGTGTAGCCGATCAGATCGTAGCTTCTTGATTTAGTTCCATCGATTTAAGCAACAAAGCCTTTCAGAGTTCTTATCTACATTCTGTCTAGCTACGTTGGCAAACACCGTTCTTGCGTCTGAGAATCGCTTATAAACATCCATAAACTGGTCTTCTAAATGGGCGCTCTGTGTCAAAAAGTTTTGACGTAGCTGCTGTGCAGAAGACGAATCCGGATAGATTGCGATTAATTCATTGGTCAAGCTATCGAGCTCGCTGACGTTACTTACTTTTGCCGAGTCTAAAAACCAGTTATTCATCATAATATCGACACGATTAATGGCCTGCGTTTTCAATGACTGAGCATATTTTTTATTTTCGTAATCTAACGAGGCGACCAAATTTACAAGTTCATTAAGTGAAGCTTGATTAATTTTTTGCTCCAATGTTCGATAACGTTGTTGCTCGTACATGAAATGTGAACATATCGCAGTAACAATCAAACCAATAACGAAGTAGATCATAAATCGACCAGACTTTGCCGGTGATGCTTTCTCTTGGCTATTTAGGTTGGGTGATGACACCGGTGAGGGAGAGGGAGACACATTCACTTTAATTTCAGGTGCCTTCTGCGTTGCTGCAGGAGCGCTAGTGTTGGCTTGTTTTTTCTCGCGTAACTCAGCCGCAATTTGTTGTTCTTTTATCTGCTCAATCCATTGATTCAAAATACGGCGAATGCGACCTAATGACGGCGCTTCAATACCGTAATGAAGACGAAGCTCTTCCTCAATCCTCAAGCATAACTGATGTGCTGCCTCTATCAATGGAAGCTCTTCTGGTAACGCTCGATGCTTATTAATTCGTTTTTCAGTATGCTCTACCATCCATTCAATAGCGCTCATTCGTGCCTTTGACTTTGAATGCTCTGGATACGCGTTGAACCAATATACGACACACACATCAAGTATTGAGTTTAACCCTTCAACAAGGCCTCTTAAGCCGTCGTTATAGGTTGACGCAACGGTAAAGTAACAGCAACAACGTAGGTCTTTCGCTTGGGTACTCAAGATCTTTTTTGAGAGTGTTTGAACCGTTTTCCACGAGACTCTCCCTGTGACTTTATTCAGGTTGTTTATTTGACGTTTAATTTCGTCAAAATCCTCAGAACCATTAGGATTAGAGCCGCTTGGGTTATTTTCATCGATTGGTCTTCGAGCGAAGTCGGTAAAAAACATAAGGAAAGTTCCAACTGATCATATAGAAGTATTAAGTTATATAGGATTTCACTACTGTTATATTAAATTATAAGCAGTGCACATCTGCCGCAATTCTATAGACAAAATAAGCGGATTAGATAATAAAAATTCATTAAAAGAAATTAAATTACTTTTAGTGTGATCTTTGTTCATAATATTAATATCAATAGTTAAGTCTATTTATAAGAAGAAACTTATATATGAAGATGAGAACGTTGATTAAAAAGTAACTAAATTGTTATCGGAGATTACGGTTTGTTCAATTAGCAATCAAATTCTGTGACTTCTATTTAAATAGAAAGATTTACTGTCTCGTCACTTAATCTGTAGTCGGTTCTTTAGTTTTTGTTTGTAGGTAAAACAACCAACCTGATAGTTGAAATGTATTAAATTGTAGGTGTTTTTTTAGGCTTATTGAAAAAGAGAATATAATTGATATCTTTCGCCTCTAAGTAGAATATCGGTTTTCCTAGAGGGACGAAATGCTAAAACCAAGTCAAATTGGGCTGATTTCAGCCATGTGTCTATTTTCTTCTGTTGCAATGGCAAAAGGGGAGCGATATGGACTCTCTACCAGTATGTTGACTATCGATAGCATTAAATACGATGAAGGTAAAAGTGGTGAGCAGGATACGCTTAGGTTCGGCTTGGTTCATACTCGTCCTATTGATGAAAACAATAACCGTTGGCGTTGGTGGTTAGGGCTAAACTATCTAGCAGAAGATATTGAAGCGCCAGCAAACGGCTTATATCAAGAAGCGACGAACTATGAACTTCGTGTTGTTCCTCAATATGCGTTGACTTCTTGGAGTGTTTTCACGCCATACGTTGGTGCGGGCTTGTCTGTCGGTTACTCGCAATATTCTAATCGCTGGCAAGTAGACCAAGAGGGCTATCGTTATGAGAGTGTTGAAGACATCGACCAGTTTGAGTTAGGTGCGGTTGTGACCCTTGGTACTGCTATAAAGTTAGGCAGTAATCCTGACGCCCATATACAAATTATCCCGCAGGCCTCTTATATCCTTCCGGTTGTAAATGATGGAATTGGTGGGCTTGAACTATCAGTTTCTTTGCTCTTTTGAGGTTCGTAAATGTACTCAAATCAGCTAGTTTTATTTATCTCAAAGTGTCCAGAGGAATACACCGGTGCAAAGCATATTGAAATGCCTGAAAGTGGTGGTTCGATAGGTCGTTCCCCAAGCTGTAGCGTGTCTTTAGCCGATCACAACCGCTTTATATCGGGCACTCATTGTTTGCTCAGCGTGTATGGAGATACCTATTATATAAGTGACGTATCAACTAACGGCACAATGGTAAATGGGAATAAAATATTAAAAAATCAACCCGTTGCGATAGTTGATGGCGACATCATTTCTTTAGGGCAATATGAGATTGGTGTTTCTCTTGAGCACGTTACCTCAACACTAGACATCGCCGCTGATATTGCTCCTGAGCGAGTATCTAGCGATCCTCTGGTTAGTCTAGGAGATGCGGTTGTCGAAGAGGAAGAAAAAGTCGGTGCCTTAGAAGATTTGTTTATGGAGACTAAACAGGATGACATTGATTGTCATGATCCTGTTGCTCACCTTAACTTTTCGATGCAGCGAGATGACGATTACTTAATTCGTGATAATGAGCGTACAGAATCTGAACAACCTAGAACCGTGGAAAGCACACGTCAGGTGGTCGATGACAGTTTCAGTATATATTCCGAATTTGATCAACCAAGCCAAATCCCTGAAGACTGGATGGCTGTGGAAACCAAGAGTAACGCATCAGTCAATGATGCATTAGCGCCAGAAAGCGGTAAGGTACATAGAGCCGATATTGCCTCAGCTGAGGTGATGCAACCTGGCACAGTAGCCCCAGATAGCACGATTCAAAGACAACATCGTACGCCTAATGTTACTGAGATGGTCGTAGAGCAGGCTAACACAGGGTCAAAATGGGAAGAGATGACCCAATCTTTTACGCCTTCTCCTAACACTAATCAGCAACTTCAAATACCTACGGCGGAGCACGCGATAAACAGTACGACGAAAGCACAAGTCGATACTGATGCGGCCGTTTGCTCTCAAGATATAGCGCAAGCGTTTTTTGATGGTTTGGGTATTCGAAACTCAGAGTTGATGACAAACGAGGCGCAGTTATTCAAGCAAATGGGCACTTGCTTGCGTTTATGTATTGATAACCTACAGAAAGAGTTGCACGAAGTGGAATCGTTAAAAGATGAGCAGAGTGCGAGTGAGGCTAACTCGAACATTGCAGAGCTAATGCTCACTTTGAATAGTCAGCAATTACTGGCTCCAAATGAACTGGTTGAACAAATGCTCGATGAGCTGAACGACCACCAAGTTATGTTTAACAAAGCACTGAATGAGCTCATTTTAGAACAGTCAGAAACGAACGATCCCGTAGCATTTGCTAACAGGGTCGCTAGCCAGTCTTTGTTCTCAACTAAGTCAAAGCTGTGGGCCGAATACCTAGATTTCTACACTAATAATCGTCGCCTGCTTAATGAAACATCCTTAAAAGGGCTGATTAAGAAAAACTATAACAAAGTGATTAAGGGAAACCATGCGTAGTATCGCCGTATTACTCGGATTTGCCATGTTGTCCGGTTGTTCCATGTGGGATCAATTTAAAGAGTCCACTGGTATCACACCAGAAACTTCGTCGATTGAATTGGTTATTGAGGCATCACCTGTACTCAATGTGAGAAATGGGGGCCAGTCATCTCCAGTTATTCTCCGTCTTCACGAATTAAGTTCGCCAGTATTGTTCCGAAGCTTAGATTTCTTTGCCTTGTTTGAGAGCGATAAAGCGTCGTTGGGTGATGAGTACATCAAACGTTACGAATATCAAATACAGCCAGGTGGAAAAGTTCATGAAATGCTAACGCTAGACCCTGACACTCGTGCCGTCGGTTTTTCAGTGGCTTTTCGTGATATTGATGGTTCGTCTTGGCGAAAAGTGGAAGTTATTGAAGAGAAGAGCGAGTACTACATCAAGCTCAAGTTAGAGGGCAGTGAGTTAATTTCTGATAACACTCGCGGCATTGAACAGGTTTACTTTTAAGGGATAGAAACATGTCTTTATACAATCCAGTTGTTTGGCAAGATGGAATGTTCATGAAGCCGCAGCATTTTCAACAACTCGATCGTTCGCAAAGTAAACTATCGAGCCTACTGAGTGCCAATGCGTCGCCTTTGCATTGGGGAATTAAACGTTTAGAAATCAACTCTCAGTTACTAGCACTGGGTAAAATCGGTATTACTCGTGCTGAAGGTATTTTACAAGACCGGACACCATTTGAGCTTCCGTTGCTTGCCGAGTTGCCTGAAGTGAAAGATGTAGATCCTTCGATTGCCGATAAAGTCGTTTATTTGTGCTGTCCGTTACCATCGGAACGCTCTGAGTTATTTGGTACCAAAAAAGACGGTGCGCGCTATACGATGGAATCTCAAGAAGCGGTTGACGCTTGTTATGATTCGGAAGACATGGCAAATATCGTCGTCGGTAAGCTTAACTTTTGCTTAATGTACGATCATGAAGATAAGAGTGCTTACACGTCTATTCCGATCTTAAAGATCTCAGAAGTGAAGCCTGATGGCAGCGTGATCTTAGATGATAGTTTCATTCCTACCTGTATCGATATTCATGCGTCGACAGTACTGAGTAAATTTGCGACCGAGTTTGCTTCTATGTTGAAGCATCGCGCGGAATCGATAGTTCAGCGATTAGGGGTGGTGGATCAACAAGGCGTATCATCGGTTTCTGACTTTATGCTATTGCAAGCGCTCAACCGATACGAACCCTTGTTTTGGCATTTCGCAAGCACAGAAGCTGTGCATCCTGAGTCTTTGTATCGAATTCTTCTTCAGGCAGAGGGTGAGCTTTCGACGCTGTGCTCAACGACACGCCGACCTATTGAGTTTACTAAGTACAATCATGGTGATCTTACTAGCTGTCTTTCTCGTGTCCTAGACAGTGCGAAAATGACATTGAGCGTGATGTCTGAACAAAGAGCAATTCCACTGACCTTAAAAGATCAGAACTATGGCATCAGAACGGCAGCAATCCCTGACAATAAGATCATTGATACGACAACCTTTATCCTCGCAGTTAAAGCCGACGTGACCTTGGATGTCCTGCATACCCAGTTTGTCAGCCAAACGAAGATCGGTTCTATCGATAACATACGTGACTTGATTAACCTTCAACTGCCTGGGATTGAGATTAAACCAATGCCAGTAGTGCCACGCGCGCTGCCGTATCACGCTGGCTACACCTATTTCGAGCTCGATAAAACGGGCGAAGAGTGGATGGCATTGAAGAACACTGCTGCGATTGCGATTCACGTTGCGGGCGATTTCGCTAACTTATCATTGCAACTTTGGGCCGTTCGTCTATGAGTTACGCAGAAACCGACGTCACCGTAGTCTTATTCCAACCAGAGCCTGGCAAACCAATGGAGGTAATGCCAGCGCCTGACTTGTCGAGAAACATCGCAGTACAAGATCTATCTATCGACAACATGGGTATTAACCCGCTAGTGGACCAGTTCTCATGGTTGATCGCCAGTCTGTCTTGTATGTCTTCGATCCCTTGGCTTGATGACCCGATGCCATTTCGTGAACAAGTGGCACGTGAGATTCGAAAAGGCGAACGAAAACTTAATGAAATGGAGCTCGATCGTGCTTCGGTTCTTGTAATTCGTTACTGCTTGTGTGCGGCGATTGATGAATCTGTTTGTCGGCAAGAATGGGGGGCAAATAGTCACTGGAGCCAGAACAGCTTACTGTCTGAATTCCATAATGAAACGTCTGGTGGTGATAAGTTCTTCGTTATTCTCGACCGCTTAAAAGCCGACCCTCGCAAATATCGTCACGTTATAGAGTTTCTCTATTTATTGCTTCAACTTGGTTTCCAAGGCAAGTACGGCCGTGAAGAGCGTGGTAACGAAAAGTTAGCGGAAATTGGCAGCACCATTTATCGATTAGTGCGAGATGACCGCCTAGCAGAACAAGAAAAAGTTTCTTTAATCAACCTTAAAGCTAAATACCTAAAGAAGCCGTTAAAAAGGGTAATTTCACCCAAGCTGATCTTAAGTCTTAGTGCGATGACGTTTGCGCTTATGTATGCGGCAACCTACATCGTCATAGACTTAAAATTTCAGCAACTGCTTGAAATGTATAGATAACCAGAGATCTAAAATGAGATCTTCTGCCAGTTTTAGGGCTTATTGTGAATATCACTGGTCTTTTAGTGAAATTCACTAGTTATTTAGAGAGATTGCAGTTTGCGATCTCTTTTATCATTCAATCAATAAAATTCAAATGGATTGGTTATGGGCGTAACAGTTGGTGCGAATGGACTTTCGATAGTTCATAAAGGCTCAGGGGGTGAAGCGAATGCAACGCTCCCAGATGTTTGTTTAACTAAGGTCGGCAAGCCAGTCGTCCCTATCCCTTATGGCAACAATGCTAAATCAGCAGACCTTGCTGGTGGGACTACGACAGTCTCTATGGATGGCGGTAACAGTGTCGCTATCAAGGGCAGTACGTTCTCAAAAAGTACCGGCGATGCGGGCGGTGACAGAAAAGGCGTTTCCTCTGGCACGATAGAAGCTGAAGCAAAATTCATTTCAGCCTCACCAACGGTTAAGTTTGAAGGCAAGGGCGTATGTCGCCTGTCCGATCAAATGACCATGAACAAAGCCAACACTATGTGTTTGGGTGGCGCACAAAACCCATCGGTTTCTGTGACTGAAGAGCAGGAAGGGACGTATACGGTTGATTTGTATCTCTCATACTCAGATGGTGAACCCGTTCAAGGCGCAACATACACTCTCACAGATCAATCTGGCGCGGTGTTTGAAGGAACACTAGACAACAACGGTAAAGCATCTGTTGGTGGCGTTGCTCCGGGGGAGTTTGCTATAGAGTACGGCGAGGACAGCCGCGATTTTATGCCAAATGTCCCAACCGAGACCAATCCCAACTTTAATCCGAGTGCGAACGCGCAGCTAATTATTGAAGAAGCTAAGCGTGGAGAAGTCGGTTTCTGGGAGAATGCGTGGAAGAGAATGTCTGGTGCTGCAAGCTGGGTTTGGGGCGTCATTCTTGGTGACTTTAACGATGATGCCTCCGTAGAACAGATCATTGCCAATACGGCCCTGACCATGATCCCTGTTGTCGATCAAGCAGCAGATGTCCGCGATTTATCAGCGAACATTATGACGTTGTTGAATGAGGAAGAACGTGAAAAGTCGGAAAACTGGCTAGCTCTTTCATTAACGCTTATCGGTTGTGTCCCGACATTTGGTAGTGCAGTCAAAGGCACTTGTAAAGTTGCGTTAAAAGGCGGTAAAGGAACATCAAAAGATACTTTGCTTGCTGTTTTAAGAGGCATGGGTAAAGGCGATCCAGAAAAATTCCTACGCACGTTAGATTGGATGGATTATGCAAAACAGACCAGCCAGATTGTTAGCGATGTTCTAAAACCTTGCATTGAAGTGGCAACTGAGTTGGCTTCATACGCAAACAGAATGGGTGCAGATGAGCTCGGTACGTATTTCTTGAAATTAGCGGATGAGGTAAAAATCATCGATAAGATGGTACCGGATAAGCTTAAAGAAGCGATGGGCGAGTTTGATGACCTTTTTGCTCGAATTTTAGGTAAGAGTGAGAAAACTTACCCAGCAAAAGTAAAACATAATACTGGCGAGTCTGCACAGTCAGGAAAGAGTTCTGCGAAGGCAAATGAGGACAAAGATAAAAAAGATTTTGTCTGTCCCGTTTGTAAGAAAAAACCAGAAAAATGTGATGCTTATTAGAGGTCAATACCATCATGGCTAAAAACTCAACTGCAAAAACACATAGTCTTATAAAAGGTTCAGGGCCTGCTTTAGCAAAAGCAATTAAATCTAAGCACTATAAGTCGGGCTTCAATGAACATTTATGGGCGGATGGACGTTTGAAGGGGGATGACGGACAGTTCGGACTTCAGGCTCACCACATCATAACAACTAAAAACTTAGATACTCCAGAGTGGAAAAAATACAGAGAAGCATATGAGTATGATATAAACACCTGGAAAAATGGGGTAATGTTCCCTTCCAAAACGGATATCGCTTGTCAAGTCAATACACACGTCCATAAGTCTGGCCATGGTGGAGGTTTGGACTTCAAGACCGAGCAAGAACAGTTTTGGGAAACAAGTTCAGATCTTGAAAGTGGTGAACTTACATCAATTCCGGTAACAAAGGTTCCTGACCCCGTAGCATCTAAGTTGCGGCTGGATGATATAAAGTATATAAAGTCAGTTAATCGAGATATTAAAGGTGTAAAAGAAAGTGCAAGAAGAGGCTATTATTGCAAATCAGGGAATAAAAGGCACTTTCAGTCTGATTTAGACGACGTCTCTGAAGACGTTTTAGTGTGTTTAGATAGCTTTTTATATACAATTTCGACTTTTGGTCATGATTACTCTCCGGCAAGTGACATAGGTTGTGCAGGCGAGAGTAATATAGAAAGCAAGAATAAATCAAGAAGCGCATGCCCAAGTAGATCTTCCAAGCTACCGGAAGAAAAACACAATATAAAGAATGTAAAAGGTAAGACTATGAAACCTAGAAAACTTGAGGTTGGAAAATGAGTGAATATTTTTTTGCAAGAGAGTGTGTCAATTCCCCAATTTATTGTTTTCCAGATGAATACATCGATTCCGTGCCCTTAACGAGTTTTACTTACCCTAAAGCACCTGTTCCCTTGATAGTCGAATTTCTTCCACAAGATGATTATGAAATCCCAGATATACTTGAAATGCCAAATTTCTCGATTAAGAAAAATGAATTTTCGAAATTAGATTTTAATAACATTTTTGGGGTTAATTGGGTCGATATTAAACTTCATGATAAAGGCGAACATGATTTTCTTATGCTACAAGTTGTCAACGAGATTAAGTTGATTGATAGATCTGAAAGTAAGATCAAGAGGTACCGAAAGGATTCTAATGGTGATGAGATGATTAGTGGTATTCTTAATCTTATATTAGATGAAAAACTAATTCAGACTATACCAGTAGATAGAAGACAGATAGTGATAGATCCTGGTTGGTTGAAGTGTGTTTTTTTCCATAAAAGTTTAGTTGAAAAAATAAAAAATTCTAAGCTAGTCGGTGTGGAATTTATACCGGCAGACGGCTATTCAGACTTTAGATAGATGAAATTAAATTTAAATGACTTTTATGTAAATAACAATCCTAAAGTAATATGTATATTAAGTTTATTAAAGAAAATTTAAGCAATATTCTACCAGAAAAAAGACCAGGTATGGTTTTTTCTAACCCTGACTTGTTTATTATTTTTGACAATACTATCCGATTCGTAATTTGGGAAGAAATTTTAGAAAAGTTAAATGAATTTTGGTTAGAAGGAAAAGATACTTGGGATAGTCATTTTGATTTTGGTAGTAATCCCGACGATTATGATAGACAGTTTGATGATTATAAAACAATTGAACTTTTACAATTCCCAACCCTGACAGATTTAGAAGTAGAAGAAAAATATGCTTTTGTTTTTAACGAGAATAATGAATTATATATTAGTGAGAACTTCGTTAAAGACTTGAAGTCAGCTGGATGTGTCGATGTATGGTATGATACCACAGCTCCATATGGCCGTTATTAGACTGCCAGCATTGAAAAGCGTCTCATGGCGCTTTTTCTTTAATACTACGATTGAAGCACCGCTGATGCCTGTTGAATTAAAGAACAAGAATAAAATAAGAACGTCAGAAGTTGTAAATGAGCGATTATTACTTTGCTAGAGAAATTGTTGAAACACCACTTTATGATTTTCCGGATGAATTTTCTTATTCGGTTCCATCCAACGTATTAACATATCCTAATCAGCCAATTCCGCTTGTAAAAAGGTTTGCTCCTACAGAAGATTATTGATGTGTTTTTAATTCCTTCACTAGTAATATCGCCTTATGAGTGTAAGAGAGCAAAGCAAGATAATTACCAAACAATAAAGAGGTATAAGATGGAGTTTTCGGTAATCTCTGAGGACTATATGAGAAGTTCAACGGTATTCCAATGTGTGGATGATCGTGAATTTCTATATAGTACAAATAATTTTCACCCAACGAGTTCGGAGAGTCCAATAAGATGGGAGGATAAAATGTAACTTCCTCCATGGTTCACCCCATTTCGGACAATGGTGACATATGTGTTACTAAAGAATTTGCAGATCTTGTAATGAGCTTTGATCCTTATGGTGTAGAGTTTTATCCAGCATCACTATCGACTAAAGATGGAGTCATCACCGATCGATATATACTAGCTCTGAATAACATTCAAGACGTTGTCGACTTTGAACGAAGTGTTGTAGAAGTATCACCAAACAATGGGGACCTGATCGTCCACCGATTGTTTCTAAGCCCAGAGAAAATTTTAAAGATCCCCTTCCATAAACGGGTGGTTTATAGGGCTAAAGGAGCTGATACTGCAGTATTTTTCGCTCCAGAAATCTATGATTTGATTAGTAATGATTCAAGATTTTCTCTAGTTAGGAAAATGAAGAAGAATACATCTATGCGTGCACCTAAATTTTAGGGGAAAATAATGAAAGAAGACTATATTATTTTAACAAAGCAAAACTTAACTAACTTCCCATTCCAGCAAACCCCTAAACCAATAGTGCCAGTAGAGCCTGATCTGCTTTTGGAAATGACTTTTTCTCCGAAGCTATTTATCATCAGTGATATTGCGTCAAAAGTAGAGAAACTGGTCGTACACGGAGTAGAGTGGTTAGACGCTCGCGTGGATTGTTCTCCAAGCCAGCCATCTGATGATGAAATTAAAGTTTACGAAGATTATCGTATGCCTTACATACATCAAACTTATAAATTGACGGATAAAGAAAAACAATATGGCAAGTTGAACTGGTTAGATATCGAGTCAACAGAGTTTGATTTCTCTAAATTAGAAAATATCCCCTTAGAAGAACGATTGATATTTAAACTAGAAGAAGATTTTGGCTTAGTTTTCATTCACAAAAGTGTGATTGACCTTCTTAAAAAAGACGTCAAGGACGTTTGGGTTAGGGATGTATAATAAGCGCCGAAAGGCGCTTTTTTGAGCACGTAACTTCAATTTATGTAATGTGTTGAGTATTTTGTAAGAGGAAACGCAAGCTGAACGCTTAGCCTTCTTTTTATTATTTGTTTAAGAAGCATGGTGTGATACCAATTAGTGAAGAATATTATGTGTTATCAAATGACTACACAAAGGTGAATTTTGTAGTAAACATGGAAGATGAACGTGGATTTAGTTTGTTAATGGATAAAGCGATATCTACAACCATGCATGTTAACTTTGAGTGTATTAGCTTAAAGAATTTCAGCGCTATCGATGCTCCGTTTGATGTTTCTGTCAACACTGAGATATTGTTTGACCTGGATTTTCTTGCAGTATTATCAGAATTAATGCTATACAAAAACTCACTTGTTCCTGCTAAGATCAAAGAGAAAGAGTTTGTTTATCTTCATTGTTATAATATTATCGATATAGAGAATGAAGTTAAGGGGTTTAACTTTGATCTATTATCAGAAATACCCGTCGAGGAAAGGTTGGTATTTAAACCCTCTTATGGTTCTATCGTTGTTTTTTTTCATAAATCAATTATAGAGAAAATCAACTCTGTTAAGAGTTTTTCATATGCAAAGTATCAAAAGGCTTCCGATTGGTCAGTTGAATGGGAAATGTCATGAATTATACAGAGCATAAAATTGATGACCTAGTTAGCTTGTATAATTATAAAATCCGACTTGTTAAAGTTGAGCCGGATATATCCCAAACATACGGATTAAGTATTTTTATAAGTGATTATGTTAAAAGGAAAATACGTTATATTGATGCTCTTAATTTAACTGAGGGTGTTATATCAATCCGTTATTTTAAGACAGATTATTTTTTGTCTGGTTATTATAAGTTGGAACCAATATTACGAGATGAAAGTTCGTTTTTTACAAATGAAGAAGGGCATGTTTTTTCTAAAGACTTATATGAAGATCTATTTAAAAATAAATTTTATGTTTTGATCGATTTTTTAGTATCTAGTATAACTGATCGTGTTTGTACTGGTTGTCAACCTTGTTTACGTAATGAAATTAGGAGCTTTCTACGTTTAAAATGCAAATAACATACTTAAATGAGGACTTTAACGAGGGTGAATCATTATTTACTTCCGTTGATATTCGGTCGTCTTTCTATGATGATAATGATTTCACTCCTACTTCTTGTAAAAGTGAGATTGTGTGGAAAGATGATGATATCTATGAAATTGAAGCATTAGATTTAATCAAAGGTGGCGCTTTTAATGTCACTAAGCCTATTGCTGAACTAATTATGAGTTTCGACCCATACGGTGTTGAAGTTTATCCCGCAAAATTAACCTGTTCCGGAGACGGAGTGTTAACTGAGCGCTACATAATAGCAGTAGATAACTTAGTAGATGTCGTTGATTATGATAAAAGCATAAAAGTGACTGACGTAACTACTCGTTTTTACTTATCTGATGAAAAGATCAAGGAACTTCCGGATAGCAAGAGGCATGTTTTTAAACCTGTCGGAATGACAAAAACGTTCTTCTCAATCGAGTTGTTTGAAGCGCTTGTCCGTTTAGATGAGGAGGGTAAAATAAACACTAGTATCGTTGCCTTTTCATTTGATACATCCGAAGAGACGCCCCGAGTCTAGTGTAAGTAGGTAAATATAATAATGACTAACTACATAGTTTTATCTAAACAATCTTTGACTGACTTCCCATTCCAGCAAAGCCCTAAGCCAATAGTGCCAGTTGAGCCTGATTTACTGCTTGAAATGACCTTTTCTCCAAAGTTATTTATCATCAGCGATATTGCGTCAAAAGTGGAGAAACTGGTCGTACACGGAGTAGAGTGGTTAGACGCTCGTGTCGATTGTTCTCCAGGCCAACCAACAGATGATCAAATTAAAGTTTACGAAGATTATCGAATGCCTTACATCCATCAAACTTATAAATTGACGGACAAAGAAAAACAATACGGCAAGTTAAACTGGTTAGACATCGAGTCAACGGAGTTTGATTTCTCTAAATTAGAAAATATTCCCTTAGAAGAACGATTAATATTTAAACTAGAAGAAGACTTTGGATTAGTTTTTATTCACCAGAGTGTGATTGACCTTCTTAAGAAAGACGTCAAAGACGTTTGGGTAAGGGATGTATAATTAATAGCGCCGAAAGGCGCTTTTTATTTTCTTTAAAATAAAGTATGGTCTCCCTCCTTTTAAAGTGGTAAGTGTTGAATAATTCAACAGTGGTTAGGTAAATGAATAAAATAACTAAACTCGCTTTGACTTTGTCCGTATTGACATCTGTTGTTGGGTGTCAACTGGTCTCAAATACGCCGATGCAATCGACAGCAACGAACGAAATAATTGAAAAAGCAAAGGCAGAGTTTGATGGACAACGTTTTTATAAGTTGAATGAATATGATGAAGAAATCAACGTTTCAGATGACGGGGTCATTACCTTCAAGTCTTACTTACCACGCAGCGGCGGCTATGAATGGGTACCAATTGTGATACGCGATACTAGTTTTCGTGTTTCTTGCGATTATTTCAGTGAATATGTTGAAGCTGGAATGGTTGTTCAGGTTCAGTTTGTAGGTAAACGCGGGCGCATTGAAAATTACGACAAGCAACGTTGTGAAGAGTTTGGCGAGCCAACATGGCAATAAGATCTATGGATAATTAAAGCGCCGACAGGCGCTTTTTATTTACGTTTGAGTTAACCGTTAGAAAAGATGTAGACCAATCTTCGGAAGATTAGGCAAGCAATGCGTAGTATCTGGTCACAAGTTGGTATGAACTTGCCTTTTAGAAAACGCTAATAAAATCGCTAAACAGCTACATGCTAATAGAACGACACCTAAGTTTTGTGCTGTTCCAGCCATCGCTAGTCCCGTCCCGATCATGATGTAGTACATGAGCCCAAATAAAGCGCCTGCGCTACCTACCTGTTGTTTATAATCAACGAGTGCGTCACTGAGTATATTGGGTATCGCAATCCCATAAGACATGACGACTAACACCATTGGAGCAACAAACCAGATTGATTGGCTCAGAATCAACACACCGACTGATCCCAAACTAAGCAATACTGCTGAGAGCCAAAGTAGTTGGCTTTTTCGAACATTTTTAGACACTAGGGATTTGTTTAAATAACTCCCAAGCAGAGTGCCTAACCCCAGTACCATGCCACTGTATCCAAATTGTTCGGAGTTATACCCAAGTGCTGAGAAAGTAAATGCGCCAAGCTGGTAATAAGAAAATAGAGCAATGTTATACAAAGCAACCAATAATCCTGAGCGCCAAATTCGCGCGTCTCTTACCATTTCCCAGCTAAGTTGATGCAACCGCACTGGTGTCTGTTCCTTCTGTGTTTCAGGAAGCTTAATAACGTTATAAGCGAGTAATACTAACGCGATTAAAAACAAGGCAAAAAACACATAACGGTATCCACCGAACGCTGTAAGCTGCCCACCTAATAGCATGCCAACTACCGGGCTGATTGATATGCCCATCCCCATTAAGCTGAAGACTTTACTCAGTTCTTGGCCGTCAAACGCGTCACGAAGCATGGTCTGTGTGACAACGGATCCTACCGCGATACCAAATGCGCTTAGGGCTCGCGCGGTCATGACAACAGCAAAGCTTTCGGTTTGAGTTGCGAGTAAAGATGCGCAACCATAGATAAAGAGCCCAATAAGCATGGTGGGCCTTCTTCCCAGTTTATCTGCGAGAACTCCCCAAACTACAACGCCAATGGCAAAAGCTAGGAAGTAAATCGACAATGTTTGGGCTGCTTGTGCGTGGTTTACATCAAATGATAGAGCGATTGAGCTCAACGCTGGGCTATAAATAGTTTCTACAATTTGCGGAAACATCAACATAACCAGCATGAGCCATAAAGAGGGCTTAGTATTCATATTGTTACCCATCGTTAATGAAGTTGGCGGGCAGTATAAATGAGGCTATGATTGATCTAATAACAACATAAAAACCAAATACATCAACATTCGGACAAAATGGCGCTTATTAACGAAAAAACACAATTTGATGCAGACAAGATTACTAATTATGTAGTGGGAATTGCTGCTGATATTGGCAAGCACGACTCAGGTATGCATATGCACAAGAAAGGGCAGTTATTGTACGCACCTCAAGGTTGTATGAGTTTTGCTCTGGAAGACTCGATTTGTATTTTGCCACCGACAAAGGCGGTTTGGATCCCACCTAATACGCCGCATCGCGCACTAATGACGAATGTGGTGGCGTATCGATCTTTGTATTTTGATTGTGAGGAGTTTGCCTGTCCGAGTAAGATCACGATGATAGAAGTGAATAATTTGCTCCAAGCTCTTATTGATAAAATGTCATTTTGGGAGTGGGATAAGCCTAGCAGCGAGATGGTAAATACGACGGCGCTTTTTTGGGAGGAGTTTTATGCTGCGAAACGTTATTCGTTTCAGTTGCCTTTGCCATCGCATCGGCGCTTAACAACGTTTCGTCGAGAGTTGGTTGAACCTTCATTTCTGGCTCCTTCGCTTACTACTCTTGCAAGCAAAGTTGGGGCAAGCACCAAGACGGTAACACGATTATTTAAGTCGGAAACGGGAATGAATTATCAAGATTGGCGGCAACAGTGGAGGCTTTTAAAGGCAGTTGAATTGTTATCAACGGGCATGCCAGTCAGCGCAGCTGCCGATTGGCTGGAGTTTTCGTCAGACAGTGCTTTTATTGCATTTTTCAAAAAGCAAACTGGACAAACACCTCTGACGTTTATGAAAACCAAACCTTAAGCGTCAAAATGCTCACACTCTTTCTAGAACAATCCCCAGGTTCACAGGCTCAGCCTATAAAGCATACATAGACAGGTACCAACGTGCAGGTTACTTGTCTTTACTCTGCAGTTTGCGAAAGTATTGCGTAGTAAAATCAACAAAGGCTCGGATGCGTTTTGGTTGATGTCGGTCGTGATGATAAAGGAGTGAAAATTCCACACTCGGAATGCTCCAATTGGTAAACACTTCTTTTAGCTTGCCTGTCTGGAGTTCTTGTTGACAATAAAGTGCTGGCACACGGATGATGCCATTTCCCGCCAAGGCTGCTTTTATCATTACTCTGCCACTCTTACATCGTAACTGTCCACGTATCTGGTGTTCCGTTGACTGCTTTGTATTCGTGTTCTCAAATGCCCACCGTGTCACACTACCTGTCAAACAAACGTGTTTTTCTAAGTCCTTTGGATGAGAAGGATAGCCATATGTTTCTAAATAGTTTGGGCTTGCGTATGTCCCCATTTTCACATCGATCAGTTTACGAGCGATAAAGTTGGAGTCTTCTAACTTTCCCATTCGAAAAGCGATGTCGAATTCATCTGCGATTAAATCGACACGATGGCTACTAAAATCTAAGTTAATGCTCACTTGTGGGTGTTGGATTAGAAACTGAGCAACGATATCTGCGACAACGTCTTCTCCTAAATAGCCCCCCACACAGTTGATACGAATGTCACCTCTTAAGTCTTCTACATCATCAACCACTGCCATAACAGCTTGATCAATATTGTGAAGGGCAGTTTCACACTGTTTATACAGAACCTTGCCTGCTTCGGTGAGGTTCAGTGTTCGAGTGGTCCTTTGTAGCAAAGTGACACCAATCTGTTGCTCCAGATTTGTTATTTGACGTGAAACGTGTGAGCGAGAAACGCCAAGTTGCTCTGCTGCTTTCGTGAAGTTTCCTAGTTGAGCGATTAGGACGAAAGAGCGAATATCCGCAAGGTTGATGTGTGTTTGCATGATGACTTCTTCATAATTCAAAAAAGTATTGTTGCAGTATAACAACAGTGTTTCAACTAGGTCGGTATATATCAACAAACAAAGTTTTCTTAAACTTACCGCCACTGATGTAAACCGTTCGATTAAGGATTCAAAATGAAAAAGTTAATTGTTATTACAGGCGCTAGTTCAGGCATTGGTGAAGCGATTGCACGTCACTTCAGTGAACAGGGCCATGCTCTTCTTTTGTTAGCAAGACGTGTAGAACGTTTGGAAGCATTAAACTTACCAAATACGCTTTGTGAAAAGGTAGATGTGACCGACAAAGCTTCTTTTGAGGCTGCAATTGAGAAAGCTGAAGCGTTGTATGGTCCGGTAGATGCACTTGTAAATAACGCAGGCGTTATGCTTCTAGGTCAGATAGATACTCAGGAAGCATCGGAGTGGAAGCGCATGTTTGATGTGAACGTAATTGGTTTGCTCAATGGCATGCAGTCCGTCCTAGCACCTATGAAAGCACGTAACAGTGGTACGATCATTAACATCAGCTCTATCGCGGGCAAGAAAACATTCCCTGATCATGCTGCTTATTGCGGTACCAAATTTGCGGTTCATGCTATTTCTGAAAACGTACTATAAGGACTTCCTCCCGATGTCAATGGGTGCTCTGAACGCAATCACAATGAAGATTAAGATGCAGTACTATAAGCGGTCATACTGGAATATTCT
>NZ_JAWPOX010000587.1:0-672 GCF_033344475.1 Vibrio sp. 1288 | reverse complement strand
GTCAATGTGAACGTGGTCAACACTGAGTGACGGATGAGTGAATCTAAATGGAAAGCTATGGAATAGAAAAGGGCGGGTGGAAGATAGGGGAAGAGGGCTCTTCCCCTTAGTATTTCGAGTGCTGAGGTTTTACTTTATGTGGAAAATTTGTTCAGTTTCAAGAGACGTCATCGCGCGAATTTGACGCCAAATGTAGTAAAAAATACCAAACATCATCAACATGCTAGGAATGGCGATCATTGGGTAGCTGTAAAGTGTCAACTTACCGAGCTCTTCATTGAAGGCTGCAGTGCCTGATGGACTGGTGACGATCCACGTAGCAAGGAAGTAGTTCATTGCAGATGAGAATGCAAAGGTGCTTGCGAACAAGTAGTTCGAAGACATTAGGCAACGTTCGAACGCATCGGTTTTACCATTTTCTCTCAAACGCTCGTTAATCAACGCGAGGTTCAAAACCGTGTCGTTCAATACCATTTTTTGCATCAATGGGTAGCGGGTAAAAGTGGAGCCCAATACCGCGATGCCGATCAGGCCGGGAATCAAGGCTTCTTTCAAGGCTAACCAGCGAGTATCAAGCTCCAACAAGCCGATGCCACCAGTTAATAATACGCTGATAAAACCAAGTGCTGAGATAAAGTTAAATTTCTTGTTGCGGATGAGATCCATACCGCC
>NZ_JAWPOX010000586.1:0-673 GCF_033344475.1 Vibrio sp. 1288 | reverse complement strand
AAAGAAACCCCTAGAGAAAAAATTGAAAGACAGCGTAGAGAACGATTTCAGGAGCGAGAAAAAAACTGGCAAGAAATTCAAGCCAGTGAAGAGCGATACGCAGCTATTAGAAAGAAGACAGTTGAGAAAAGAAAACTAGAAAGTGAGGTTGTTAAAGCGACAGAAGCGCTTTTGATTTTTCTTCCTGCGTTGGATTTGGAAACGTCAGTACACAGCCAAGCCGTTAAAGAGTTTAGTCAGGCGTTCGATGTTATTTTGAAAGGTTATGACAAAAACAATATTACTTATGATGTTGGATATGACCTCATTCATCAAATTAAAAATGGCTTTATTGAGGGGGGAGAAGCCCTTAGAAAACTCGAAGAAAATCGATTATCACGCCGTACGGAAGAGGTAGATAATGTCTCTCAAGATGGCAGTTATCGACGCAATCTAGTGGTGAATAATGAATCGTTTAATGTTCGTTTTAAGGCGAGTTGTGCCACGCCAGAATGTTTAATGAGAAATGCCAATATCGACATGGAAGATGATGCTTTTCAGGATTACATCGAGGCAGCGACACAAGATAAACGTTCGGATGTGATGCAGGTGATCGGTGTTGCTCTTATCGCTAACCCATATCTCAAACCTTTAGAATATGTTGTGTTTGGAGATATAGCCTACGCTGGACTTA
>NZ_JAWPOX010000585.1:0-673 GCF_033344475.1 Vibrio sp. 1288 | reverse complement strand
GGTTAATTGATGGTTACTACACCGTGACGGATGAACGTATGTATCAGCTTTTAGGAGAGTTGAGCGAACGAGAAGGCATCAATTTGGAGCCCTCTGCATTAGCCGGAATGATGGGCGCGGTGCATGTCTCGAGTTCTCTACACTACCAGACTCGTTTACAGCTTACGGATGAACGTTTGAAAAATGCCACACACTTAGTTTGGGCGACCGGGGGAGGGATGGTGCCAGAAGCTGAAATGTCAGCTTACTTGGCGAAGTCTGGTCGTTAGAGCGTTCTTCAAATTTGTTGAGTTAGTCAATGAAAAAGCTCATCCGAAGATGAGCTTTTTTTAGTCTTACTTATAGAGATTGAAGCAACTGGTAATAACGACCGTGTTGAGCGAGTAGCGTTTGATGGTCGCCTTGCTCAATGATCTCGCCGTGTTCCATAAGGCAAATGTTGTCCATGTTCTCTAATTCGATGAGTCGGTGAGTGATGAACACAACCGTCTTGTTGGCAAAATACTCGTTGAAAAGCGCCATGATTTTTTGTTCGGTACGCTTGTCGAGGCCTTCGGTTGGCTCATCAAGAAGCAAAATCGGAGCATCTCGTAGTAACGCTCGCGCAATACCAATACGACGTTTCTCGCCACCAGAAAGCTGACGACCGCCATCACCCAACCAAGCATCAAGA
>NZ_JAWPOX010000584.1:0-674 GCF_033344475.1 Vibrio sp. 1288 | reverse complement strand
CGACCAATGGATACACGCGCAACACATCTTGACGCTCTTGGCGGATGATCTCATTCAGAGCTTGTGCTTTTTCCAATTGTTGCAAAGGAAAGTAAACGTGAACGTGGTACATAACTTCTCCAATCTGAATTCTAAGTGTTGCACTCCCCCGTCGTTCAAAGCCCGTGTAGCCATCTAAACACTGAGCCACACTAGGTTCGAATTAACGCCGCTTAGGCACGTTGGAATCCAAACTTCTTCAATTGACTGCCACCCTACCTTGATTCCGTCTGATTGGGAAGAAGTTATCTTTCTGCAACAAATAAATCTACGACACTCAAATACTTTAGCTTTGTTTGTCAAATTTCACAGCCCAATTTTGTTGCCACTTTGTAAGAAATGAAGGTGATTAAATTCAGCCTTTGAAATGAATAATATAAGAAACCAGTCTTTTACTCTGCGAAAATGGGGTGTAAGCAAAACTTTACTGATGGGTTAAAGTCGAATTAAAGCACAATTTAACATTTTGTTTACACTTACTGTATCTGGTTATACCAAGATTGAATCAGAGGGTTGGGCCAAGTGAATAGCAGTCAACACGAGGTCTTGCGTTTTAAAACAATGTGTTTTTCAAACAAGAAGCGGTGTGAGATACAAATGGTGTAAAGGACAAATAGATACATCAAACGCTCGAT
>NZ_JAWPOX010000583.1:0-674 GCF_033344475.1 Vibrio sp. 1288 | reverse complement strand
ACCGATTCGCGCAACTGTTATTGGGCTACGAGCCGATTGAGATGCTCGGCCATCGCCTGCGAGAGTTCTATCTTGATGACAAAGCGCTGTTCCCACGTCAGGTGTTGTTGCAACCGAGTCATCAAGTTCATGATGTGTGGCGACGTGAAATCGAGTATCGCCATGCTGACGGGCACAGTGTTTGGGTACGCGAAAACATTCGACCGCTCAACGATTCCGATCAGTTGCTGATTGTGGGTGAAGACATTTCAGAGCCCAAACTTTTGGCTGAGAAGTTAGAGTATCAGGCGCGTTATGACTTATTGACGGGGACATACAACCGCAACCACTTTGAGTTGGAGTTGAAAACCGCGCTGCGTGAAGTGGATAGCCACCGCCGAGTGCACGCGATGTTGTACCTCGATCTCGACCAGTTGAAAGTGCTTAATGACACCGTTGGGCACGATGCGGGCGATGCTGCGATTCAATTTTGCGCCAGCATGTTGGAAGAGGTGCTGCCATACAATTCCGTGCTGGCGAGAATGGGCGGCGATGAATTCGCGGTGCTACTGAAAGATTGCGACGAGTATGGCGCGATCAATATTGCGAAGGTGATTATCTCCACATTGGGTGAGCACCTGTTTATCTGGGAAGACACACGCTTATTCATCAGTTGCTCGGTCGGCATTCGTATC
>NZ_JAWPOX010000582.1:0-674 GCF_033344475.1 Vibrio sp. 1288 | reverse complement strand
GAAAGATATGACCAATAAAAAAGTAATGGCAGTAATGCTGGTGGTCGGTTTTACAACGTTAAATGCCAATGCCAATGCCAATGCCAATGCCAATGCCAATGCCAACGACATCAGTTCAACATTAACAGAGTACTGCGCCACTGCGTTTTATGAATATTCGCATTCAATCACAGTCGGAGAAGTGACGGGCGTTGGCACACATCGCAATGGTTTTTTGCAAGTGACCGAAAAAAGCGATGACCAAGCTCTTAAACAGGCACTGATGAAAAAATCATCACTGTTAACCGATCCGAGTGAATGTTTAACCTATATCTCAAACTTAGGTATTGCACAATTTAGTGGTGAAGTGGGTGACAAGGGACAACTGGTTGCACGGGTTCACTTTGCTTTTGATCGTTTCAATCTTTCATCATTGGCTAGAGATGTGTTAAGCAGTGTGGCGCGTCAATTGGCTCTAAGTAATTATCGAGTGACGGTTGAAGGGCATACTGACTGGATCGGTACCGATACTTACAACCAAGAGCTTGGCTTGAACCGCGCGCACAGCACCGCCAATGAATTGGTGAAATATGGGGTGAAACGGGAAAATACAGAGCTGAAGTCATTTGGTGAATCTGAACCGATTGCTAGCAATGAAACCCCCCAAGGACGCTCTAAAAACCGCCGAGCGGATG
>NZ_JAWPOX010000581.1:0-674 GCF_033344475.1 Vibrio sp. 1288 | reverse complement strand
TCCATCTGTGCAATAAATTTTTGACTCAGACTTAAAATAAATTATAACTATTGTACAAAAAGTTGAGCCAAGTCCTTTGAGCAAGTGATTAACAATGAGTAAACTACAAGATTCACTCAGAGAGGTGTTGAATGCAACAGTGTGACAAACGACAAGATGAGTTTACTTCACAAGACGTAGAAATCATCTCGAAGGAATCTGTGTTTGAAGGCTTCTTTAAAATGGTGAAGTACCGTTTTAAGCATAAGCTATTCGCTGGTGGTTGGAGCGACGTGGTCGAACGAGAAATGTTCGAGCGTGGCCATGCCGCAGCAATGCTGCCCTACGATCCTAAAACGGATCAAGTGGTTATCATTGAGCAGATCCGCATTGGCGCATTGGAACATGAACACCCTTGGCAGCTAGAAATTGTCGCCGGTATGATCGATCGCGATGAATCCGCAGAAGAGGTGATTCGCCGTGAAGCCGAAGAAGAAGCAGGCATTACCGTAGGGCGAGTGGCATCAGTCACGTCTTATTATCCTTCTTCCGGTGGATGCTCTGAAAAACTGGATGTGTTTGTTGGTGAAGTTGATGCTTCTAAAGCGCACGGCATTCATGGTTTAGACTATGAAGATGAAGACATTCGAGTTCATGTGCTAAGTCGTGAGCAAGCGTACCAATGGGTGAAAGAC
>NZ_JAWPOX010000580.1:0-675 GCF_033344475.1 Vibrio sp. 1288 | reverse complement strand
ATGACTAAAGATTTCCATTTCTTCGTCGTAAGCGATCTCACCCGTAGTGGTGAAAATCATGCGGTTGGTTGGCTCGTTATAGAGATCCCAAATAACGATTCTAGGGTCATTTTTGTAGGTAGAGATGATGTCGCGAATATACGCTTCGACCTCACCCCACATAGATTTGTCCATCACCACATTGCGACCAGGACTTGCTGCTGCTTGGCTATTGTGCAAATCCGGTACTGGCGCTTTTTGTTCACCAAGATAAGGATGGTCGCCCGAAAAACCGCAGTCATCCATCGGCGTGAGCATCACTTTGATTTGATTGCGTTCGCAAATATCCAGAAAGCGCTCAATTCGCGCATGTAAACCATCGCGATCCGCTTGCCAAACTATAAATGGTAAGTTGGTACGTAAAGTGTTGTAACCCACATCATGCGCCCAAGCTAACTCTTGTTCCATCACCTCAGGAGCAAAAGATTCCGCTTGCCACATCTCATTCCAGTTAACCGCTGTGCGCGGTAAATAGTTAAAGCCACGTAGCCAGCCATGCTCTTTTTGCCATTGCCACGCTTTCTCTTCCGACCATCTTTTCATCTTACTCACCTTAAAACTAAATTACTAACTAATAATATTAGCTAATATATTAATTAATAATTTAATGACTAGGTGCTCAAAGAATAAACGTGG
>NZ_JAWPOX010000579.1:0-676 GCF_033344475.1 Vibrio sp. 1288 | reverse complement strand
CTTCTGCCTACATTGACTATCGTTGGCGGCGCAGTTGGCGGTTACTACACGGGTGCACAACGTCTAGTGGACATCGGCTTGAAAGGTAAAGAGAACGTACCTTCCATCACTTCAACAGCGTGGGCTGGTATCTCTATTGCGGTGGTTATTCGCGTCCTACTGTTTTTAGCGGTGTTTGGCGTTATCGTGACAGGCGCAACGTTGGATTCAGCTAACCCGGCAGCCGACGCTTTCCGTCAAGGTGCTGGCCAGCTTGGTTACTTCATCTTTGGCTTAGTACTGTTTGTTGCTTCCATCACGTCTGTAGTGGGTAACTCTTACATGGCTATCTCATTAATTAAGACGCTTTTCCCCGTTGTAGCGCGAAACGAAAAAGCGTGGTGTGTCGGCTTCATTATCCTAACCTCGCTAGGCACGGTTACCATGGATATGCCAATTCTTCTGCTTATGTTAGCGGGTTTAGTGAACAGCATTATCCTTCCTATCGTTTTGGGTACCGTCTTAGTAGCGACAAAACGCAAAGATATCGTCGGTGACTACCAACACCCAATGTACTTAACGCTAACTGGAGCAGCGGTTGTTATCGTGATGGCTGCATCGAGTTTGACTAACATCGGTAACTTCATGGCGAAGTTTACGGGTTAATACTTTGTTGATAGTGATAAAAAACGGCCTC
>NZ_JAWPOX010000578.1:0-676 GCF_033344475.1 Vibrio sp. 1288 | reverse complement strand
GTGATGGAATCTCTCTCCACTGGCAATTTTGACGAGATATAATCGACGCTGGTTTTTATAGACTGAGCAACATGGTCAACTAATAGATTTCTAACCTGAATTTGCTTTCTTAACTGTTGGTTACTCGTCAATAATACGCGGCTTTGATGCCTTAGCTGGTTGGTCTTTAGAGTGACCTGAGCAGCAAGCTCTCGGTTTGCTTGCATAACATATCGTGATCGCCAGTACATGATAAGACCGATAAGCGTAGAAATTGAGACGAAAAAGCCTAATATCGCAAGCTGGGATAGATACCATGGTTTGAGCACTTCAAAACGAGACTCTAAACCAACAACGCCCGCCGTTACCTGTGACTCGTTACTCACTTGAAGGTGGTATTCCCCAGAGTTGAGGTGCTCTAAGGTTAACTGACCCCCTTCTAAGGTCTGCCATCGATCGTCTTCGTTTAAGCGGTAGTACAGGTTCTGGCTATCCGGTTTAGGCATGATGCCAAAGACAAAACTCAGCGAAGAACCATAAGGCAGCTTAATCCCATCAAGGTCGGAAC
This sequence comes from Vibrio sp. 1288, assembly GCF_033344475.1. Taxonomy (NCBI): domain Bacteria; kingdom Pseudomonadati; phylum Pseudomonadota; class Gammaproteobacteria; order Vibrionales; family Vibrionaceae; genus Vibrio; species Vibrio sp. 1288. Next base: position 129 of record NZ_JAWPOX010000578.1, on the reverse strand, counting down.
TCCCCACTTGGATTACATCGTTTTCAAGCATCACTTGGCTAACAATAAAGCGGGATTCTGGCGGGTTTGACACCAATAGTTTTGAAGCCTCCGCTTTAACTAATCCATATTTTGAGCCTAAAACAAGTT
>NZ_JAWPOX010000057.1:0-18036 GCF_033344475.1 Vibrio sp. 1288 | reverse complement strand
TTTAAAATACAAAACGCCCGATGAAGTACATCGAGCGTTTTAGTTAAAAAGTGTCAACCCATATCAGGACGGGTCATACAAGAGGAGAAGAGTAAGACACGCCACCTAATAAAGCGGCGCAAACGAACTATTTCGCGCTTTCTTCTTCCATTTGTGCGTTATCCACAACGTGGTTTTCACCTAAATCGTTTGGTAGCACAAGGTTAAGAATAATTGCCACGATACCGCATAGGCTCACACCCTGTAGACTGAACTCACCAATACCGAAAGCCATACCACCAATGCCAAACACAAGTGTTACGGCAACAATCACTAGGTTACGAGACTTATGTAAATCAACGTTATTCTTGATCAGTGTGTTGAGGCCTACCGTTGCGATGGAGCCGAACAGCAGAATCATGATGCCGCCCATGACAGGAACTGGAATCGTTTGAAGAACCGCACCTAGCTTACCTACCAATGCAAGTACGATTGCGGTGATTGCTGCCCAAGTCATGATCACAGGGTTAAATGCTTTGGTTAGCATTACCGCTCCTGTTACTTCACTGTAAGTGGTGTTTGGTGGAGCACCCACCATCGAAGCTGCGATAGTTGCCACCCCGTCACCTGCGATTGTGCGGTGAAGGCCTGGTTTTTTCAGGTAGTTTTTTCCTGTAACGTTTGAGATAGCAAGCATGTCACCTACGTGCTCAACCGCAGGTGCGATAGCGACAGGAATCATGAACAAAATTGCGTTGATATTGAACTCTGGCGCGGTGAAGTTTGGCATGGCTAGCCAAGCCGCTTGCTCTACGGGAGTGAAATCAACCACACCGTAGAATAGAGAAACAGAGTAACCAGCAAGAATACCACCAACAATAGGAACGAGCTTCAAAAAGCCTTTTGCAAAAACGCTGAGTACAATGGTTGTGAGCAGTGAGACCGCCGAGATAATGATCGCAGCATCACCATTAACTAGCTGTGCAGCTCCATCACCAGTTTTACCTACCGCCATGTTCACTGCCGTTGGGGCAAGGCCAAGGCCGATAACCATGATCACAGGGCCAACGACAACGGGCGGGAGAATTTTATGGATAAATCCAACACCACGCACTTTGATCATCGCCCCTAGAGCCACATAAACTAAGCCCGCTGCCATCAAGCCGCCCATCGTTGCACCGATACCCCAAGTTTGGATACCGAACATAATAGGAGCAATAAACGCAAAAGAAGAGGCAAGGAAGATGGGAACAGAACGTTTAGTCATTAACTGGAAGAGGAGAGTACCGACACCGGCACCAAAGAGGGCTACGTTTGGATCAAGGCCAGTTAGGAGCGGCACAAGCACCAAAGCACCAAAAGCGACAAAGAGCATTTGAGCGCCTTGTAACGCGTTTTTCATAATAATTCCCTATTTTCAAGATACGCAGACAAATCCGGCGAATACTATCATCCTGCAATCCTTTGCAATGTTGCATAGATCAAACTTTCGATTGAATTTTTCCCATAAATAGCACTTTTGAGAGTTGCTTGCTTGCAAATTGTCCTCTTTTACGTGTCTTGCGTGAAGATGAAAAATGGACAGCCTAACTTGTTGAGATAGCTTAATAAGCAATGAGTTTATTATAAAAAATAGCACTGAAGCGCTGGTTGAGGCCCGAGTTAACAAAGCTGGTCATAATACAGACAATTTACTCAGTACTTACCTTGCTCAAGATTTGATAGTTGCTTATTATTCGGGTTCTTGTTCAGAGGATTATAAAAACTATGCGCTATTTAGCTCTCTTACTGATAGGTTGGTTGTCCCTACCAGTATATGCATTAACTCAGGTGGATATCTATCGTGCCGAAGTGGTTATCGACAGTGAGCAGAACGACGGTGAGTCTTTGGCTCGTCAACAAGGTATGCAGGATGTGATTGTTCGAGCGACCGGTTCTCAATCCTCTTTAAGCAATCCAGTGATTAAAAAGGCACTTAGCTCAAGTGCGCGTTACATTTCTCAACTGAGCTATGGGCAGGTTGATGGAAAAGCGAGCTTAAAAATGTTGTTTAACAACGACCAAATCAGCTCTCTTTTAACACAAGCACAATTGCCATCTTGGTCGCCAAATCGTGCCAATATTTTAGTTTGGATGGTTGAAGAACAGGGTTACGATCGTAACATTGCGTGGGAGCATTCTGAATCTTCAAATGTTGCAGCACTTCGTAGCGCAGCGAAACTAAGAGGCCTACCAATCACTATCCCGGTTGGGGATTTTGATGATGTAACCGGTGTTAATGTCTCTGATCTTTGGGGCGGCTTTATTGAGCCAATTGGTCAAGCTAGCCAGCGCTACCCAGCTGACGCCGTTTTGGTTGTACGAGCTCAAGGTGAACAAATTCGTTGGACACTCTACGACCAGTCGCCAACGAGAATTGTAGAGGCGCAACGTTCTCCGCGTAGCGGGTCTGCATCAGGTGCTAATGCTATTGCAGAAATGGTGGATGGCATCGCAGACTACTATGCAAGTAAGAGTGCAGTTGTGGTTTCAGGAAAGTCTTCAAAAGCGCTAGCAGTGAAAGTCCTTAATGTAACCTCTGCCACGGACTTCTTCCGTTTAGAGAATGCGCTAAAACAACTTAATTCGGTTGCGGGTACAGAGATTAAGCGTGTTCAAGGGGACGAGTTAACGCTCAACATCCACCTTTTGGCATCACAACAAGCTTTTGAGAAAGAAGCTTCTTCTATTTCTCAATTAATGGTTTTTGAAGATCCTTTAGGTGAAGTTGATGCCCCAGCTTCAACTCAAGAAGAAGAGCCATTGGTTCAGAGTAATGAAGCAAAAGACGCCGCGACGCCAAAAGAAGCGCAGCCTGAAGTACCAGTAAATGTTGTGGCAGAAGCAAGTGACGAAACACAACCAACTCAGCCGATGATTGTGGAGCCTGTCCGAGAACAGTATGACTTGATCTACGAGTGGCGCTCGGCATCGTAATCTCCTTGGTAGCGTTCCAGGCGTGAAACGCAAGGATCAAACACCAATGTGGTAAGCATAAAAAAGAGTCGCAATAGCGACTCTTTTTGTTTTCTAAATTCGTATTCGAACCAATGAGCAGTGATTGACTGCGATTGGCGTTATTTATTGAATTTCGCTTTTTCTTCTTTTTCTACTTGAGAGAGGCGTTTCAACTTAAGACCTAGCTCTTTGCCTCTCGCTCTAGCAAACAAAATATTACCAGCGAAACCGAGTGAAGTCAGTATCAGTTCCACTGCCGCAAGCCAGCGTTCACCCCCATCCACATAAAGGATGGTCAGCGCATGCAAGAAATACAGCATAAGAACAAAGTTAGCCCAAGCATGAGTGTAAGGCTTACCAGCTAAAATACCAGGCAACGGAAGTAGTAGCGGAATACACCAAGCAATAGCAAGTGTTGTGCTGCTGAGGTGAGGGTGAGGGGATAACGCAAGCTGCCAAATAGCGACCCAGGCTAATAAGGCTAAGTTGCCAAATAAAGCCAGGTAACGATAGGTTTTAGCCTGTGTACCGAGTGGTGTTTGGTCTAAAGAGTCAGACATCGATTAACTATCCTTGATTTTACTAACAGACTTTTAGTTTTAACGCTGCAGTTGCCAGCCTTTTGCCTAATTGTTGTGCCAGGCGAATCTCTTCACTGCTCAGGGTCGCCTCATGGCCTACACTGCTGGCGCCATACGGAGTGCCTCCGGACTGCGTAGTGTGTAACTCTGGCTCGGAATAAGGAATGCCCAAAACCATCATCCCGTGATGCAATAAAGGGGTCATCATGCTTTGTAACGTTGTTTCTTGACCACCATGCATCGAGGACGAAGAGGTAAAGACACAAGCAGGCTTATCGATTAAGTCACCACTGACCCATAAAGATGTAGTCTGATCCCAGAAGTGCTTTAAAGGCGCAGCCATGTTGCCAAACCAGACGGGGCTGCCAAACGCTAGACCGTCGCACGTTTTCAGTTCCTCTAGAGTAACAATTGGATCAGAAGGGGAGTGTGAGTGAGGTGACAATTCTTCAACTGTACGCAAAATTGCTTGGCATTGAGGAGTCGATTCGACTCCTCTTGCTATTTGTCTTGCCAGTTGTTTTGTCGAGCCATGACGGCTGAAATACAAAATAAGGATCTGGCAATCCATTTATAAAATATCCAACACTTGCTCTGGTGGGCGACCAATTTTTGCTTTGCCGTTAGCAACGACTACCGGACGCTCAAACAACTTTGGATTTTTCGCCATTGCTTCGAATAATTGCTCATCGCTGACGGAGTCTTCGCCTAAGCCAAGCTCTTTATATTCACTTTCTTTAGTGCGCATCATTTCACGTACAGATGAAAAGCCAAGCTGGGCGTACAGCGCTTTTAGTTCATCCACGTTAAGTGGTGTGTCTAGGTATTTGACGACTTCCGGTGTAACACCATTTTGCTCAAGCAGTTCAAGTGCTTGACGGCTCTTTGAGCAACGAGGGTTGTGATAAATCACGACTGACATGGTTTTCTCCATTTCGTTATTGTAATGCCATGAATCGATCTCTTTGGATCATGAGTTGGTCGATACGGGCATCGTATCGCGCTTGCTCTAAGCTGCCCAACTTGGCCATTTTACTTGCTTCACTATAATATTGAATCGCTTTATTCCAATTTGCTCGCAATGCCAAAATTTCTGCTCGAGCAGCCAACTCTTCATCGCTACGCCCCAGCGCGTGGTAGCTCTTCGATATTAGGTGCCAGCCATTTGTATCTTCAGGATAGTCATGAGTGTATCTTTGAAGAACTCGCGTGGCTTGATCGTTTTTATTGTCCTCAAGTAGTGCATTGGCATAGTTAATGGTCAATACTTTATTTTGAGGGTTCCGAGATAACGCTTTACGGAGCATCTCGGTCGCTTTTTCTGGCTGCTTCTTCTCGATGTATAAATCCGTCATAGCATCCAAGTAAAACGGGTTACTTGGGTCTTGTTCCAGTAACTTTTTCAAAATTGGTTCCGCTTGAGATAAGCGTTTATTGTCTAAATGCACGAGTGCCCGACCATAATCAAAAGCAGGTGTAATGTCCGCAGAGGCTTTCTTTTGAGTTCGCTCAAACCAGCTCAGGGCGGCTTGTCCATCAATGCCAGCGTAACGAGCCACAATGCGCGCGCGAGCTAGATGATAGTCTATTGAAGGCACAACACGCATTGGAGGATAGGTTCTTGCTCGCGCACGGCTATCGGTAATTCGATCTTCAGGCAGAGGGTGAGTCAGGAGCATTGGTGGCGGTTTACTCGCGTAACGATACTCATCAGCAAGACGGCCAAAAAACCTTGGCATTGCTTGAACATCAAAACCGGCTTTTGCTAGTGTCGAAATACCAAAGCGATCCGCTTCTTTTTCGTTTGCACGAGTGTAGTTGATTTGACTTTGCATGTTGCCCGCGGTTGCTGCTGTAATTGCAGCCATCCCCGCTTCGGGTGAGGCAATTGAAAGCAGTAGTGCCCCCGCAAGTGCGGCTAATGTGGCCGGAGAGCGGCGTGCTTGTTCTTCCATACTCCGAGCAAGATGACGTTGTGTGACGTGCGCTATCTCGTGAGCGACAACAGAGGCCAGCTCACTTTCTGAACGAGCATGAAGAAACAACCCAGAATGCAGCGCTACATAGCCACCAAAAAACGCGAACGCGTTGATATTACGGTCGCGAATCATAAAGAAGTGGAACGGCGTTTTTACATCATTCGCATTGGCCACTAATTTGTGCCCAAGAGAGTCAATATATTCATTGATGACAGGGTCATTAACGATAGGTTTACTGGCTCTGAGCATACGCATATAGGCGTCGCCATAAATCAACTCTTGGTCTATTGAAAGCGTGCCACCAGCAGCTGTGCCAATGTCTGGCAAGTCAATGCTATTGGCATAAGTTGTCGGCGAACTGATGGCTGCAGCAAGACATAAGCAAACTAGCGAGCGAGTGCGTTTTAACATACGTTTAAAAGGTTCTCCAAAATACATAAGCATGTGGTTACGGGTCGAGAGCCCATTAACAGCGCCACATACGTTTTGGTTATCCGTGAGGATATAAGCTAACAGTAAGACCGGAAATAAATGAATTGGTTTCGTAAATTATTTTATATCCGAGCTATTTCAGCATGTGGTTAAATCATGTCAGAAGTGCTAGCACCAGCTCAAAAAGCCGTTACAATACAACCCTATCATAAGTGCAGAGCAATACAATGGAATCCATGTTACTTGATTTGCGTGAGCAACGTTGTCCTATGGCACTGTTACTTGCAAAGCGTCATGCTGCTGAGGTCTTTCAAGGAGAAGCAAAGCAGTATCATCAACTTGTCATTCAAGTGGTGGACAACAGCTCTAAACGAGACATTGTGAACTATCTTAGTGCCCAAGGGTACTCGGTTGATTGCCAATCTACATCAGAGCACTACACATTGACTGTCTTCAATAAGGAATCCGCATAAGATGTTTGAAATGGTTAGTCGTTGGTATAAACGACGTTTCTCTGACCCTCACGCAGTAAGTCTCGTCGCGATCTTGCTGTTTGGCTTTATCACCATTTACTTCTTTGGACACTTGATTGCGCCATTACTTGTCGCGATCGTTTTGGCTTATCTACTTGAATGGCCAGTTGTCAAAATGTGTCGTATAGGCGTGCCGCGCACCTTGTCGGTTATTATCGTGATCTTGGTCTTTGTCGGGTTAATGTTAATTGCGTTGTTTGGCTTGGTTCCGACGATTTGGACTCAGGTCGGTAATCTAATTAACGATATTCCGAACATGTACAACGGGCTACAAAAGTTTATTGTTACATTGCCAGAGCGCCATCCTGAACTAGCCAATTTAGAAATAGTAGAAACCGTGGTGACGAACGCCAAAAACCAAGCACTGGGGCTGGGTGAAAGTGTCGTCAAAGGGTCGCTTGCTTCATTAGTTAGCATTGCAACGCTAGCGGTATATTTGATCTTAGTGCCACTCCTTATCTTCTTTTTGCTTAAAGACAAAGAAGAAATGCTGCGAATCGCAAGCGGTATTCTGCCGAAAAACCGTAAATTGGCGAATAAAGTTTGGCATGAAATGAACGAGCAGATATCAAATTACATTCGCGGTAAAGTGTTAGAGATTTTAATCGTGGGCGGTGTGAGCTACGTGACTTTTGCCCTTTTAGATCTTCGTTACTCGGCGTTGCTTGCCGTAGCCGTTGGTCTGTCGGTTTTGATTCCTTATATCGGTGCGGCGGCTGTTACTGTACCTGTTGCTATCGTTGGTTTGTTCCAATGGGGTTTAACGCCTCCGTTTTATTGGTTGTTGCTTGCTTACGGTATTATCCAGGCGCTGGATGGTAATGTGTTGGTTCCTGTTCTGTTTTCCGAGGCAGTAAACTTACACCCAGTTGCTATCATTGTGGCTGTATTAGTCTTTGGTGGGCTGTGGGGTTTTTGGGGGGTGTTCTTCGCCATTCCTTTAGCGACATTAGTCAAAGCCGTATGGCATGCATTACCAAGCACGGAAGAAAACGAACCTGTCGAACAAGAGTAGTTGTTACCAAAGGTACGATGGTTAAAAGAAAGCCCAGCAGTTTGCTGGGCTTTTTGTTTGTAGAAAAACAATAGCGTTTAAGCGTTTTCGTTTAAGTAGTTTAATACGACTTCGTGGTGATCTTTGGTTTTGAACTTGTTAAACACGTGTTCGATCACGCCTTCTTCATTGATCAGAAAGCTAATGCGGTGAAGACCGTCGTATACTTTGCCCATGAATTTCTTTTCGCCCCAAACGCCGAACTGGTCAGCAACGGCATGATCTTCATCAGAAAGCAGAGTGAAGTTTAAATCATCGCGCTCGATGAACTTGCCTAGGCGCTTTACAGGATCGATGCTTACGCCGAGTACCACCACGTTATGTGCATCGAGTTCAGCTTTGATGTCACGAAGGCCTTTTGCTTGTGTAGTACAACCCGGCGTCATCGCCTTAGGGTAAAAGTAGAAAAGTACTTTCTTGCCTTTAAAGTCTTCAAGAGAAACGGTATTTCCGTCTTGGTCGAGCAAAGAGAAGGCTGGCGCTGGCGAGCCTGCTGTCAGCGTATTCATTTTGATTTCCTTTACTTTATAGTGTGTTTTTAATGAAATTCAGAGAACCTTGTACGTTGAGCGACTTACAAAGTTCATCGAAGTCTTCTTGTAACTGCATCAAATTAAAATCCGCGCTTACAGATGCAGTAATCGCAATATGAAACTGGTCAGAATCGAGTTGAATTTTCGACTTGCTGATGGTTTGCGCGCTAAGAGAGTCTAAACCAATCTGCTGATCAGCGAAGAACTTAGTAAATTTTTCAGTTAACCCAGGGCGGTCTTCAGACTCAATAAACACTTCCATGGTGTAGCTGTTATCGAGCAGTTCGTGCGCCGCTGTGCGTTTCATGATCGTAATAAGGTCATGTTCTTGGCCAAGCAGGGGCAATTGTGTTTCAACTCGAGTCACGCTGCTGGCGTTCCCAGTCAGGAGCATGATCAGCGTAAATTCGCTGCCAAAGATAGCGATACGGCTATCGACTATGTTACAACCAGCTTGAGTAACGAGCTGTACGACTTGGTTACAAATGCCTGGACGGTCCGTTCCAACTGCTGTAAGTACCAGATGTTGCTTCATAAATGAGCTTCTTGTCCTTTCTTCAATAGAGAGATGTTAGCACAGATATTGCGAAGAAATATCGAGCCAGTTCTTTTTTAGTCCATAAAAAAGCAGTCGGAGCTTGAGGGGAGTGGTGGGAAATAAACAGTAAATGCAGGCTATAGGATAAACAAAACGTTTGCATGATGTGCTTGCCTATTGTCTGGCCGTTTTATTCACTTAGATCTGACTTGGCTAACAAGACCAAAGAGTATATTTTCCTTGCTTGTGCTCTTCAGTATTTTCCAAATCACTGATAGATTCTAAAGTCACTCGAAAGCCCAACACGATTATCAATATTGCCGTTAATCAAACCAAATAGAGCAATTAAGTTGCTAGACCTCTAACAACTGGTAATTATTCATTCATTTGTACTTTGTAAGCGAGTTTACGCTCTTGTGTTTTTCAATCGCATTACAGTACCATGCAGAAAGAGTTAAATGAGGGAGATAAACATGTTTTCAGGAAGTATCGTAGCGCTGATTACGCCATTCAAAGCAGATGGCGAAGTAGACTTTGACGGTCTGCAAAAGCTAGTAGAGTACCACGTTGAAGCGGGTACAGACGGTATTGTGGCAGTAGGCACAACAGGTGAGTCAGCGACACTGACCATTGAAGAGCATGTAAAGGTCGTTAATAAAACTGTTGAGTTTGCCGACGGTCGCATCCCTGTGATTGCTGGCACGGGTGCAAATGCAACCCATGAGGCAGTAACATTTAGCAAATTACTGGCTGATTCTGGTATTGCTGGCTTCCTGAGTGTGACACCGTATTACAACAAACCAACTCAAGAGGGTTTGTTTCTACATTACAAGGCAATTGCCGAAGCGAGTGATGTGCCTCTAATTTTGTACAACGTACCAGGCCGTACTGCTGTTGATATGCAGCCAGAAACAGTGGCACGCTTGTCAAAGCTTGATAATATCGTAGCTCTAAAAGATGCAACGGGCGATTTGGAACGAATTGCAATTCATCGTGAACTTTGTGGCGAAGATTTTATCTTACTAAGTGGCGATGATGCGACAGGGCTGGATTTTGTGAAACTTGGCGGCAATGGTGTTATCTCGGTAACGAACAATATTGCAGCTAAAGACATGGCAGACATGTTCCATTTGGCAAGTGAAGGTAAGTACGAAGAAGCAGAAGCGATTAACCAACGCTTGATGACTCTACATAAAAACCTTTTCATCGAAGCAAGCCCTATCCCAGTAAAATGGGCAGCGCAAAAGCTTGGTTTGATTGAAGAAGGTGGTTTGCGTCTTCCTTTAACTACGCTTTCTGAAAAATCGCAGCCGATCGTCGAGCAGGCGCTAACAGACGCCCATATTTATTAAGATTGAGCTATTAAGATTGAGTTACTAGGATTGAAGTTCATACTGGGGGCCAAAGCGCCCTCGGTGTTTTAGGAGTATAGATGAAGCTTTCAAGCCAGTTAGTGTTAAGTTCATTAGCTGTATTCGTATTGACTGCCTGTTCAGGTGGTGCCAATCAACGTCGTCAAGCAAAAGATGACTTCGAGTATTTGAACTCCCCAAATTTGGGTGAGTGGAATGTCCCACAGGGTGCACAGCCTCAGTTTTACCCTAACTACGAGATCCCTCAGGGTAACTACGCTGGTGGTGTAGGTAAAGATGTCGACATTCGTCCACCTCAACAAGTCCTAGAGCTTATTCCCGGTGCACGTTTGGACCGCAGTAGTGATGGTGAAGTGACACTTTGGCTACTTCGTAAAGATGAACTAGATAAAGTTTGGCAAACGGTGCAAAACATGGTCGCGGCTAACGAGATTCCAGTTGAAAGCCAAACAGACTCTCGCATCGAGACAGGATGGGTGACTTGGGATTCGCCAGATGAAGAGCTAGAAATTGGCAGCCGATATGAAATCGTACGCGCTGAAGCAAATGGTCGACACGGCTTTAAGGTGAGCCTTATTGACTGGCGTGAAGGCAATCAAGTGAAAGAAGTAACGGCGACCAACCGTGAGCGCTACAATGTATTCATGACGAACTTGGTCACCGCTCGCTACGACCAAGAAGTGCGTGAAGAAGCACAGCGTAAAGCGCAAGAGTTGGTTAAACAGATCCCAATCACAATGGGTAAAGACCGCAGCGGACTTCCAGTGATTATCGCGCGTGCGCAATACAACATGCTTTGGCAACGTCTGCCTAATATTCTACCTAAGATGGGCTTTAAGATTGAAGAGCGTAGCCAGTCGCAGGGCACAATCACTGCGAAATATGCGTCTCCGGATGATGAATTCTGGAACGATATCGGCGTTAAACCAGTGGAGTTAGCCGCTGGTAAGTACACATTCTTACTTGGTGATTTAGGCAACCGTACGTCTATCAATATCACCGACTCCTCTGGCAAGCCAGTAGAAGAAGAGTTTTTGAAATCACTAGCGCCTGTATTGGCTGCAACAGTGAAGCAGTAAACAAAGCGAGCTTAACGCGGCGTGTTTACTTAATGATAGAAAAGGGACCTAGTGGTCCCTTTTTTGATGTTTAGATTAAATGTGTCGAGATGAAGCTGGTGAGTAACTAACGAGGCTCGTTTTTGTTTTTATCTTCTTCAGCGTAGCGCTGTTTATCCAATGTGTTCAGCTTATCTAAATCGTTCTTACGGCTTTTATCCATCTGACCAAACTTCATTTTTGCGGTATATTTGAGTGCGGCAATATTACCAATGACCACGCTCAACACTACAATAATAATGACCCAAGGATTGGTTAGTATTTCTATCATAGAGCCTCCGGCGGCGTGATATTGTGAATAAATTTGGCAACGACGTTATCCAAATTATTCAGTATGACGTCAATCCCTGCAATGTTGTCGGTCTGATTTTGTTTAATCAACTGGCTTCTGAGTACATCAAGCGTCAACTGCTCGAGGCATTGCTGCCCGACAGCGCGGTGACTAATGTGCCAAGGCTCAATCGAAACGCCACCTAAATCATGCTGATAAGGGAAGAAGAAACCGAACCGACCAAGGTTGGCTTTTAACCATTGGTAGAACGCTTGCTGGTGGCCTTCAAGATACTCCCAAGGTTCCAACTTGAGTTTGGTGTCAGCAGGCAATAAATTGCGCGCATAGACATCAAAATCACAACCCCAATGATGACGACTTCCTCCGGGCAATGCCGACCAGCGCAAAATGGCCATCAATTTCTCTTCGTCATTTAACTCTGCTTTACTCAAAGGGCGGGAGTTTATGTCGAGAATTGGCAACTCACCAGAAAACTTCCCGTTCCAGATGGCTTTTTGGCGATTAAAGTCACGAAAACCACTGGCGATTTCCATTTTGAAACCTGCTTCGGTTGCGGCATTAATCATCTTCAATAAGTCATTGACTACTTTAGGGTGAAGCATAAATGCCTTTTGCCCCACTAGTGTGGATTGAAGATGGGAATCAGTGATTCCGGTGAGTTGCTCTGGTGTCATTGTGTTCTCGCTGATTACTTCGCCAATAGGTGTTTCAACGTGTTTTCGTACATGTCCGTCAACTTTTCAAGATCGTCGACTTTCACACACTCGTTCACTTTATGAATCGTAGCGTTAACAGGGCCTAACTCTACGACTTGACCTCCCATTCGAGCAATAAAACGACCATCAGACGTACCGCCAGTTGTAAGTAGCGCTGGCTTCGTATCATTGACTTCGGCCACAGCAGCTACAACCGCGTCTAGCAGTGCGCCCGTATCGGTCAGGAATGGGTCTCCGTTGAATGTCCATTTTAGGTCGTAGTCCAGCTCATGCTTGTCCAATGTTTCGGTAACACGCTGAACAATTGCGTCATTGTTAAGCTCAGTACTAAAACGTAGGTTGAACTGAACATGGAACTCGCCAGGAATAACGTTAGACGCACCAGTGCCAGCCGATACATTCGGGATCTGGAAACTAGTCGGTGGGAAGTAATCATTCCCTTTGTCCCATTCTGTCGTCGCGAGTTCATGAATCGCGAGTAGAGACTCGTGCACTGGATTGCTGGCTAGGTGAGGGTAGGCCACGTGACCTTGTGTTCCTTTTACCGTTAAATCACCAGTGATGGATCCACGGCGTCCATTTTTCACTACATCGCCAACCACGTCGGTGCTGGATGGTTCACCAACAATACACATATCGATGTTCTCACCACGTTCCATCAACGTTTCTACAACGCGAACGGTACCATTGATAAATGGCCCTTCTTCATCCGACGTAATTAAGAAGCCAATTGAGCCTTTGTGATCTGGGTTTTCGGCGATAAAGCGTTCAACTGCAACAACCATAGCGGCGAGTGACCCTTTCATGTCAGCTGCGCCTCGGCCATGCAAGTAACCATCAATAATGGTCGGTTCAAACGGATGTGTATTCCAGTGTTCCAATTTGCCAGCTGGTACCACATCGGTGTGGCCAGCAAACGCAAATAGCGGCGCTTCTGAACCACGTCGAGCCCAGAAGTTCGTGGTGTCTTCAAATACCATCACTTCAATTTCAAACCCGAGTGCTTTTAAGCGCTCGATCATCAAATCCTGACAACCTGCGTCTTCCGGCGTTACGGACTGTCTACTGATCAGATCTTTAGCAAGTGCCAATACTGGACTGTCTGTCATCCTTGAGTATTCCTTTATTTAAGAGTTGAAAATGCTAGCGTATTGATCAGCTTTAAAACCGATATGAAGTTGATCATTCACTTTTAAAATTGGGCGTTTAATCATCGCAGGGTTTTCTACCAAAAGAGCGATGGCGTTTTCCTCGTTAAGTGTGTCTTTCTGCTCTTGCGCTAATTGGCGGTAGGTTGTGCCACGTTTATTGAGCACCTGTTCCCAACCTAAAGCGCGACAAAATTCACTTACCATTTCTGCATCAATGCCTTGCTTACGGTAGTCATGGAAGTCGTAAGCAATATCCTCGGCTTCTAACCATTTCTTGGCTTTTTTGATCGTATCGCAGTTGGGAATACCAAACATGGTAATCGACATAGTGTTTCCTTTTTCTTTGTTCTATTTTTCACTGGCGCGGTTAAGACGCACTTAAGTGATTTGGGCTGTTAAAGCATCCTATCAAGAAGCAATCAAACTGACAAAATGCGGTGGAAAATATTTTCAGATAGATTGAGATAACTAATGTCACATAACTTATTTACGATGAATGCGCTATAAATCGAATAAAAATTCGTCTAAATCAAATGGAAAAGTCGAGTTATTGATCAAACGCAACACCTCGCTGAGCAAAAACGAAATAATGAATCAGCACAATTTTAGGAGGTGTCAATGGAATTGAGTCCTGTTTTTGCAAGGCGGCTATATTTGGCCTTGTTGGTGGAAAACCTAGAAAGGCCGAATGTGCCAAAGTTGATCGAAAAAACGGGGTGGCCTCGTCGTACTATTCAAGATGTACTCAAGGCGTTACCTGGGATCGGCATTGAACTCATATTCGTTCAAGATGGCCGACGTCATAATGACGGCTATTATCAACTTTCAGATTGGGGGCCTTTTGATAGCCAATGGGTTCTAGAGCGGGAGAGCGATATCGCTAGCAGTCTTGGATTTCGTGCATAAGCCAGCAATTGCTGGCTTTTTTCATATTCAGGCCTCATCCATTGCAGCGGTAGGCGGAACCCAGTACGCTAAATGAAGTGATAAAATCTTGTGGGGAAACCATAAAAACGGTGTCCGCATCGATAGCCGCTGCATTGTTTTTTAAATCGTTCATCGCGCCTTGCATCATCGCGTCATTAGTCATGAAAATGTAGTTATACCAATGGCCTTCACTTCCGGTGACTTCGCCTTTGTATTCGCATCGCTCAGGGTCGAATTGCGCGTCAATGCGAATATGAACATTTTGACTTTGAGCATGAGTAAGGTGAGATGGCATCGTGCAACCCATTAGAAGCACGACAAAAAGTCCAAGTAACAGGCGTTTCATTAGCTATTTCCCCAATACTATGTAAGCAGCAAAGCCAATCCAGCTCAGGACAAGTAGTGTCCAAGGCAGTTTGCTTGATGAATGGTTTGGCGCATCGTCGGTGATATTGTCTTGTTCGATAATCTCTTCATGCTGACGTTGCTTTTCACGTTGCTGTTTTTTCTTCGCTTTATCGGCTTGGCGGTTGCGCTCTTTTTGTTGTTTCTTATATTGCGCGATGCCTTTTTCGATACCTTGAGCGATGAGCTTGGTTTGCTCTTTGGTTTGGCCGGGCTTTTGCGTGGATTTAGCAATTCTCATCGCTTCGGCTTGTGTTTCTTGAGAAGGCACAGGGGTGGCAGGAGTTCTTTTTTTCATGTTTCTCATCAACGTCGCTGTAAATCTTTGTTTAGTTTACCTGTGTAAGGTGCTGAAATGAACTTCAGTTCTCATCTTTGTTGGCTTGCAACTCTGAAACGATAGGTTAAAGTGACGTTTTTATCACATAAAGAAGAAGATGTTGTGCGCTATTCGTTTGACCAATATGACGCTCATGGATTTTTAAAGGCGCCGATCATTTTATGGGTGGGATGGATGTTTCTTGTGCGTTCATGGATGGTGTTTGCCATGGCTGGTGTAAGTCGTGATAGTGGCAGCAAGCTACTCGCTATTGTTTACCCAGATTCAAGTACGTTGTATTTAGGTTTGGCGATGGGCATTCCAAGTTTGCTTCTTATGTGGTTAATGGGGCTTCGTCATCCCGACAGAGGATGGGTAAACAGAATTACTCGCTATGGTCGCGAGATCACTTTGATCTTGTGCGGTATTCAACTTGCTCAGACCATGTATCATGTGTACCTAGAACATGGAGTGTTTAATTGGGCAAACGCCCTTACCATTACCTTATTAGCTTGGTTTATGATCTATCTTCTAAATGGAAGATGGGTAAAAGACTGTTTTCATGTGCCACAATTAGCGCACGATGAACAGCAGCATTCAAAGAATTAAAAACAATAACTTCCCACTCTGGGGCAAAGTAATAGAGGAAACCTCAATGTCACAAGCTCAAACGGCGATCGTGCCAGAAGCCGGGCCATTTGCACTGTACACTCAACTCAAAGTGAACCAAAACCGTGAAAACGTATTAGAAAAACTGAAAGCACTGCCAAAGTTGGTGGAAGAGTTAAACATTACCCAGCCGGGTGCAGCGCTGACGCTTTCTATCGCATTCACAAAATCGTTTTGGGAACACCTTAATGTAGACGCGCCAGAAGAGCTTATTGATTTTACTCAACTTGGCGAAGGTGACATCGTTGCTCCAGCAACAGACGTAGATGTACTGATTCACTGTCACTCGACTCGTCACGACTTGCATTTTTACGTGTTGCGTAAGTTCCTAGAAGAGACGGCACAAGATGTCACCATTGTGGACGAAACATATGGGTACCGTTACCTTGATGCTCGTGATATGACAGACTTCATTGATGGCACAGAAAACCCGAAAGGGGAGGCTCGCGCTGATGTGGCTCTAGTAAAAGAGGGCCCATTTGCTGGAGGTAGTTATGTCATGGCTCAACGCTTCGAACATAACCTTGCCGCTTGGAATCGCTTGAATGTCAAAGCGCAAGAAAAAGTGATTGGTCGTACCAAACCAGACTCTATAGAGCTAGAAGACGTTCCTGCTGCATCACACGTTGGTCGCGTTGATATTAAAGAAGAAGGAAAAGGTCTCAAGATTGTCCGTCATAGCTTGCCATACGGGACGGTAACAGGGCCTCATGGCCTGCTGTTTATTTCTTACTGCAATACACTTCATAACATTAAAGTGATGCTAGAAAGTATGTACGGCGTGACAGATGGTAAAACAGACCAAATGCTTCGTTTCACAAAAGCGGTAACTGGTGCGTACTTCTTCGCTCCTTCACAAGAAATGCTCGCAGAGCTAGCCATCAAGTAAGTTCTCAGACTTTATTTCTTAAGCCCTCCAATTAGAGGGCTTTTGTTTTCTATTTCTATTCCAATCTCTTTTCAAAAAACACTAAACTTTTCTGTTACTTGGTCGATAAGTATCCAAAGCCTTAATTTATTTGGAGTCTGTGTCTCGTGGCGATCACCGTTAATACCAATGTGGCAGCACTCGTCGCACAGCGTCATTTGACCAGTGCAACTGACATGCTGAACCAATCCATGGAGCGTTTGTCTTCAGGGAAGCGTATTAACAGCGCAAAGGATGACGCTGCGGGTCTGCAAATCTCCAACCGCTTGCAATCGCAAATGCGTGGTTTAGATGTTGCGGTTCGCAACGCGAATGACGGCATTTCCATCATGCAAACTGCGGAAGGCGCGATGAATGAGGTGACCAATATCATGCAACGTATGCGTGATTTGTCGCTACAGTCAGCCAATGGTTCAAACAGCAAAGCGGAGCGCACTGCACTGCAAGAAGAAGTTTCTGCTTTAAATGATGAGTTAAGTCGTATTGCAGAAACGACCTCCTTTGGCGGACGTAAATTGCTGAATGGCACATTCGGTACATCGTCTTTTCAAATCGGAGCAACGGCTGGTGAAGCGGTACAAATTGGCCTGCGGACCATGCAGCCGGAATCTTTAGGTAGCTTTTCAATGAGCTCATATCAAAGAGTCAGTTCAGATTGGACGGTTCAAAACGGAAATAATGAAATTGTTATCAGCTACCGTGATAACAATTTTGAAGAGCAGGAGATCCGTATTGAAGCTAAAGCTGGCGACGATATAGAAGAACTCGCGACTTACATTAATGGGCAAACCGATAAAGTGAAAGCGTCTGTTAATGAGGAGGGGCAACTGCAGTTACTCATGTCCCACAAGGACGCCATAAAATACCCTGGACCAACCTTCAGTGGTGGCCTGGCTGATGAGTTAGAACTTGGCAAGTATGTCACCGTAAATAGAACGGTAGATAGTATTGATATTAGCACGGTCGGTGGCGCTCAGATGGCGGTCGGCATTTTAGATGATGCTTTGAAAACGGTAGATGGCAGTCGTGCGGAGTTAGGCGCGTATCAAAACCGCTTTAATCACGCGATCAATAATCTCGATAACATCCACGAAAACTTAGCTGCTTCCAACAGTCGTATCCAAGACACTGACTACGCGAAAGAAACCACGCAAATGGTGAAGCAGCAGATTTTACAGCAGGTCAGTACTTCTATTCTTGCACAAGCAAAACAAGCGCCCAACCTAGCATTAACTTTACTTGGCTGATGAACGGCCTTGCCCGAATTTAACGTAAAACCTGCCTGTATCGACAATTCGAAAAGAAGCTTTAGCGAAAAATGAAAGTTTTTTTGCTTTTTTATCCGCTTTGTCACGATTACCCCTCCAAACGAATTATTTTCAAAAAAATCCAAAATTTTCTCTAAAGAAAACAGGGCATGCGCCGTTAATAAAAGTAACTTTGAGAGAACTACTTGGTTTTCCGAGACGTCGGAAACCGCTACACCGGAAAATCAATTGGAGAAATCACCAT
>NZ_JAWPOX010000577.1:0-677 GCF_033344475.1 Vibrio sp. 1288 | reverse complement strand
AGCTGTTTATCAGTGCAGGTAAACGCATCGTTGAACTCACCAAACGCTACTACGAGCAAGATGACGAAACGGCTCTACCACGCAATATCGCGACCAAAGCCGCATTTGAAAACGCGATGGCACTCGACATCGCAATGGGTGGCTCGACCAATACGGTGTTACACCTTTTAGCTGCGGCGCAAGAAGGTGAAGTCGATTTTGATATGACGGACATCGACCGCATGTCTCGCCAAGTACCACACCTTTGTAAAGTGGCTCCTTCAACGCAGAAATACCACATGGAAGATGTACACCGTGCGGGTGGCGTTGTCGGTATCCTTGGTGAACTGAACCGTGCAGGTCTGCTGCACAATCAGTCTAAGACTGTCCTAGGACTGACTTGGGAAGAACAGCTAGCCAAATACGACATCATGCTGACCGATTCAGAAGAAGTGAAATCATTCTACCGTGCAGGCCCTGCGGGTATCCGCACCACACAAGCATTCTCGCAAGATTGTCGCTGGGATACCCTCGATGATGACCGCGCGGAAGGCTGTATCCGCACCAAAGAAAACGCGTTTAGCCAAGATGGCGGCCTTGCCGTTCTGAAAGGCAACATCGCGCTGGATGGCTGTATTGTGAAGACTGCTGGTGTGGACGAAAGCATCCTGAAATTTACTGGCCCTGCAGTAGTGTTT
>NZ_JAWPOX010000576.1:0-677 GCF_033344475.1 Vibrio sp. 1288 | reverse complement strand
CGTTTCTGCAATGGAAGATGCAACGGGCGTTGACCTTAAGCAATTCCGTCTATGGTATAGCCAATCTGGTACACCAACACTTCGTGTAAACAGCGAATACAACGCTGAAGCAAAAACTTACGCGCTAACAGTTGAGCAATTTACTGAAGCAACGCAAGACCAAGCAGAAAAACAAGCACTGCACATTCCATTCGATATCGAGCTGTATGATTCGAAAGGGCAGATTATCCCACTGACCATTAATGGTGAATCAGTTCACAGTGTTTTGGACATCAAGCAAGATAAACAAACATTTGTGTTCGAGAATGTCGCAGAACAACCAGTGCCTTCATTGTTACGCGAGTTCTCTGCGCCAGTTAAATTGGAATACGATTACAGCGACGCAGAACTGATCTTCCTAATGAAGCACGCAACCAACGATTTTGCTCGTTGGGATGCAAGCCAAATGCTATTAGCGAAGTACATTCGACAAAATGTCACCAATGTCCAAACGGGCAGTGAGGTTCAACTTTCAGAAGATCTTATCGATGCATTCCGCGGCGTATTATTGGATGAAAACTTAGAGCCTGCATTTATCGCTCAAGTCTTCTCATTGCCATCTATCAATGAAATCACCGGCTGGTACAAACAGATTGATGTAGATGCAGTTGATACGGTTTTAAATAGCATTACAGTGT
>NZ_JAWPOX010000575.1:0-678 GCF_033344475.1 Vibrio sp. 1288 | reverse complement strand
TCGCGATTCGCCATGGCACACCTTCTCGGTTGATACCTTTCAAACGCATTTCGCCACCAACTTCGACCATGTAGTTTTTGATCCCTACCGATTGTAGGTAATCAGCAACCACATCAACCCCCCAACCTTTTGCAATCGTTGACAGGTCAACATACAAATTAGGAATGTCCTTTGACAGTTTATTGCCATCAACGGTCAGGTGGTGAATCCCAGTGTTTGCCTTACGAGCCGCTAACTCTTCATCAGAAGGCACTACGTCAGGGCGAGCTTCTGGGCCAAAGCCCCAAAGGTTAACCAGAGGACCAGCCGTTACATCGAGCGCACCTAAAGTTAGGCCATTGAGACGAACCGCTTCTTTTACTACGGTTGCCGTTTGCGCTGACACTTCGAAAGGCTCACTTGTTTGATGCTGGTTAAAACGACTCAGCTCTGAGTCTTCACGGTAAGTCGACATTTGATCGTTGACTTCTTCAAGCAGTCGATCGATTTCCGTTTGCAGAGCCTTCGGCGTCGGAATGCCGTCTTGCTCAATGTATTTAATGTTGTAAGAAGTCCCCATTGTAGGACCGCTTAGATGAATTTGATCAGCAGGCTGTTCACAACCAGCCAAAATCAATAGAGAAGCAAATGCAACAAGCCACTTTTTCACTTGTTTACTCCCATTGTTGTTGAATTGAT
>NZ_JAWPOX010000574.1:0-679 GCF_033344475.1 Vibrio sp. 1288 | reverse complement strand
CGAAGCTCTCCTGTGCTTTGGGATCCTCATTGAGTTGTGAGATCGCCGCTCGCAATGCCAAAGCCATCTCTTCATCTACCTCATTCGAGACTGCAATGGCATGGGGGGTATAACCTGCGGTTGTACAAATCACGCTCAGTTGTTCTTTGGTTTCACTCGGCAAGCTCTCAAAGGTACGCTTCACGCCACCACCAGCGACATACAAACCTTTCAGAACACCTAAATAGACCGAATCGTGCGAGCCCACATATTTGGGCGTAAATTTGATGCCTTTCTGTTCTAGTTCAGATTGCGTGATGATGGAAGCCGCAAACGCGCGCGGAGCCGGAAAAGCAATCGTCTCCTCTTGCAGATCATCAAGAGTAACTGACTGCCCTTTTCTCGCCACAATAATGCCTGTGATACGCTTGTTCTTCGCTCTTGCTAACGCCGTATAACCCGGAGTTTGATTCACCAACGTAAAGTGATAAGGATTCATGTACGCGATGTCATATTCTCCAGCCATTAAACGGGCTTCAAAAGTAGGAATATCACGCGCAGTAGCAAATTTGATTTCAACTCCGGCAAGCTCGCCCCAACGTTGCAGTAATGGTTGCCATTGTTGAACTAATTTGGTGGCCGATTGTTGTGGCACCACACCAAAAACAATGGAAGGTTGAGCAACGACAGAAGGTGAACA
>NZ_JAWPOX010000573.1:0-680 GCF_033344475.1 Vibrio sp. 1288 | reverse complement strand
GAGTAAACTAGCGTTGCGTTGCCCTCACCTTGGGTAAAGACAAGTTCGTACACGATGCTTTCTGGGTTACTGCTGTCTTGTGTTTGCGCGCTGATGTTCAGAGAAACGTTGTTACCATCTTCATCAACCGTGTAGTTAAAGGTACTGTTTGCCGTCCAAGTCGCGATGTCTGCAACGCTTTCCACTTGAATGTTGAGCCTGCCATTGATGATGTGGTCAGACACACCGTTATTAAGGATCTCAACTCGGATGCGTGGATCTATGCCACTATCGCCTGTCGCAAAATGCCGGTCAGGCACAAAATAGAGGTTCTCAAGCGTAACGAACTCACCATTGAATGATTGAATGACATTCGAACCGTCCAACACAACAGAGCCATTGACTGGCGTAAGTTCAATGTACTCACCATTGGCATTTCGATAATAGAACGTGCCGTTGTGCGTGCTCGCATCGCGAATCGTGATATCGCCTAGGCTTTCATTTCTATCGAGGTCGTGCAAGTTAATCACTAGATCGACTTTCGCTGGCGTAGTATCTAGACCAGATAAGTTATCTTGCGTATTGGCATTATCAGTACCAAGGATAGAGCCGTCACGGCCTTTATCTTCGAAAGACAACACCGATGAGGTATCGATTTGTGCATTTCTGTCTGTCACGGAGATGTCGAGATCGGCGGTACT
>NZ_JAWPOX010000572.1:0-680 GCF_033344475.1 Vibrio sp. 1288 | reverse complement strand
CGCCCGTTGTCGATGTGTTCTTTTGTTGGGTCTTGTTTTTCTGCTTTTGGCGGAACAGGGTCCATCTCTGCGGTATCGATGAAGTTCACCCCATGATCGACAGCAAAGTCGAGCTGCTCAAAAGCTTCCTGTTCGATATTTTGCTCACCAAAAGTCATAGTGCCGAGACAGATTTTACTGATCTCGAGTGATGAGTGCGGTAGTTTGGTGTATTGCATTTCACTTCCTTGAAAAATAGCCAACTGAATAGGTTATCCATCAATATATGGGATTTTTGGTCGCTATCGCAAATCATTTACGTATAAGCGCAAGTGTGGCTCGAAAGGTATTCATCCCCCAACTACACTAAAAAGATCTTGTGAAGGAGGTGCACTATGCAGAAGCATCAACTGGACATGTGGCTACATGGTCAACATAAAGACACCTATACGTTACCCAAAGTATTTGTCATTGGGTGTTCCGATGTCTCTGACTATTTGCTAGCTGTGGAATATAAGCACCAGCTAGAGCCGATTAAAGATGGAGAGGAACCGCTTCATTTTGGTTCCTTAGATTTGGTGAAAGAAGAGCTGCTCAGGTTAGGTATCGACAAAGCTTATTTGCGGTTACACAACGCTTACGATGAGTGCGGTAGTGAGGGTACTGCCTCCTACTGCGATATCGAATTATCGTTGGTTACC
>NZ_JAWPOX010000571.1:0-680 GCF_033344475.1 Vibrio sp. 1288 | reverse complement strand
GGCAACACCAGATGGTCGAAAAGCGAAAACGCCACTGGCGGAAGGCGCAAGTCCAGCATCGGGCTCTGACCGTTTGGGACCAACGGCGGTGTACAACTCAGTCGGTAAAATTCAAGCTAATAAAATCTTGGGTGGTGTGCTGCTTAACCAGAAGTTAAGCCCAGCGGCTGTCGCTTCAGAAGGAGATAAGCTCAAGCTTTCAATGCTGATTCGCACCTTCTTTAATTACCATAAAGGTTGGCACGTGCAGTACAACATCGTCTCTCGTGAAACCTTGCTGGCAGCGAAGAAGAACCCTGAGCAATATCGTGACCTTGTCGTGCGAGTTGCGGGCTATTCAGCCTTCTTTACCGCGCTATCACCAGACGCGCAGGATGACATCATCGCCCGTACCGAACACGAGTTGTGATGATCTCAACCCCAGTTAATGCAGAAGGCACCGATAGGTGCCTTTTTGTTTGAATACTTAATTAGCTAATTACGACGCCTGAACGCATTACAGCTTGTGCAAAATTTCCACGCATTTCTTTGTGACGTCGTCGTACTCTTTTGTCATGTAAGCGGTGGTGATGGCACCTTCTTTCATGATGCAAATGGCATCGAGTAATGATGTGTTGTCTGATTTGAGATAGCGTTGAATTAGCTCACGAACCTGTTGTTTATGGTGGCGGCAATACGTT
>NZ_JAWPOX010000570.1:0-680 GCF_033344475.1 Vibrio sp. 1288 | reverse complement strand
TTACTGCCGTAAATTAGCGTTTGATTGCGAAATGTAGGAATTTGTCGCCGCAGTAGGTCAGGGTGCCTTTATCGCCTGGATTAAGCGCGTGGTAATAGTGCACACCAATTTGGAATTCTCGTTTCGGGCCGATTGGGCCACGTTGCACATAAATCCAATATTCTTGGTCGTCCTGTCCCGGCTGCGCATCCGGCACATCGATCGCTTGTTTGTCTAAAATCGTGACTTGAACACTTTGTTCTGGCGCATCTTCACCAACGTAATGTTTGCTGTAGAAACGAAAGAACACCCATGCGCCAAGGGCGATGAGGGCAAAAATGGCCAAGATAAGTGAGATTGGCATGATAACCTCCAATGTTTCATTGGGCCTTATTCTACAGAACTCCCTGATTAAACTATGAGTTGAGATAAACTATTCGTGATCTAATAAAAGGGGTGTAGATTTTATTCGGCGGACTTCACAGTTTATATGCGTGCAAGGGCACAATTTGAAAGGAAAATTGCACTTAACCGCTCGAAAAAGCTCTAAATTTATAGAAGAATGAAATGACTAACGAAGGGAAGGTCAGTAAAGGAGGGTTACGATGTCAGATATTGAAAAAGTAGTCATGCGTACCCGAACGATCGAAAAACTTTTGCGTACTCAATATCACGCAGAAGGGAAAGGGTTGCACCAACTT
>NZ_JAWPOX010000569.1:0-680 GCF_033344475.1 Vibrio sp. 1288 | reverse complement strand
GAGTTTGAACGCCTAGAGTTCGTTGAAGCGATTGAAGAACTTGCCTCTTATCTAGGTTTGGACGTTCCTCGTGAACAACGTAGTGGTGGCGGTGGGCAGTTCAATTCTGGACCGCAAGCAAGTAGCAGTGAAAAACGCAGCCTATACGATTTAATGGGTAGCATTGCCCAGTTTTACCGTAACCAACTCAAACAACCTTCGAGCAAGGTCGCGATTGAATACCTAAAAGACCGTGGTCTATCTGGTGAAATCGTTCAGAAATTTGGCATTGGTTACGTGGCTGACGAATGGGATTTAGTCCGTAAAAACTTCGGCCAGAATAAAGACAATCAAGACATGCTTGTCACTGGTGGCATGCTGATTGAAAACGACAAAGGCAACCGTTATGACCGCTTTCGTGGTCGTATTATGTTTCCAATTCGTGACCGTCGTGGTCGAGTAATTGGCTTTGGTGGTCGAGTACTTGGTGAAGGTACGCCAAAATATCTCAACTCACCGGAAACGCCAATATTCCATAAAGGCAAAGAGCTTTATGGCCTGTACGAAGTGTTACAAGCGCATCGTGAACCAGCACAAATTTTGGTGGTTGAAGGCTATATGGACGTTGTCGCTCTGGCTCAATACGGCGTAGATTACTCCGTAGCGTCGCTAGGCACCTCGACAACGGGCGATCATATTCA
>NZ_JAWPOX010000568.1:0-681 GCF_033344475.1 Vibrio sp. 1288 | reverse complement strand
CATGATCGCACTGATGCCTTCTTCCGGTGCAAGACCTGCATGTGCAGAGCGGCCTTTGATGGTTGCGACGATCTTTTGTTGGCCCGGAGCAGCCGTTACGATAGTTCCAATTGGGCCACCTGTGTCCAGTACGATCGCTTCTGTTGAGGTTACGTGAGACATATCGAAGTATTCAGAACCGAACAGGCCACCTTCTTCATGTACAGTGAACGCCAATTCGAGCGTTTTGTGTTCTAGGTTTTCAGCTTGGATGCAGCGCACTGCTTCCATGATGGCAGCGATGCCAGATTTGTCGTCACCGCCAAGAATGGTATTGCCTTTCGAGCGGATGATACCGTCTTCGATGATCGGCTCGATACCAATGCCCGGCGTTACCGTATCCATGTGACAGCTCATTAGGATTGAGCCTTCTTTTTTTCCTTCTAACCGTGCGTACACGTTGAAGCCATTAGAAATGTGTTCTGGTACAGGAAGTTTGTGAACCGTAAAGCCTAGTTCGCCCAGTTGCTCAGCCAGCGTTTCTGCAATTTGTTTTTCATTCATAGATTCGCTGTCGATGCGAACCAGTTGGCAGAAATGTTCAACTAGACGTTCTTGATTAATTTGTGTCATTTGGGTGTCTCTTTCTTTTGGGGTCGAGGGCGATACCGAGAAACGATGAGAATTCGAAATCAATGGCAC
>NZ_JAWPOX010000056.1:0-18666 GCF_033344475.1 Vibrio sp. 1288 | reverse complement strand
TACCTTAAACCCACTTTCATATTGAAACCTTGCATCGAGAGGCCGGCTTCCCTCTGGCGATGCTTTCTAAGCCCTGTATGAGTGAAGTGGAACGCAGTTTTGTGTGGTTTCTGCAGTCTCGAGCGCTAGTTTTGAGCCTCTTCATTCACCAAAGCTCCTTTTGTTCGATATTAGAAAATCTAGGTATGTGACAGAGTTTAATTGTTTGAGGTGTCACTTGTTCCAATTTTGAAAACAGGACGACTTTGAATACAAGTTTAGTCTCACTGAGATCAAGAGAGAGGGGGACTAAATTTCTGTTAAGGCCTTGATCTACCTGAATGCTAGCTCAGTTTTATCTTGGTGAGATTGCTAACCTGTTTGGGTTCTGAACGCAATCACCCTAAATGTATCTTTCTCATAAAAATACAAACTCGCTCATTGCTAAGTATTGTGGAAGTTTAGCTTTGATATTTGCGAGGAGCCTATATTGCCAAGAGAAGAGAAGAGAAGAGAAGTGATAAATGGGTAAATTAAAAGGCTCGTCTATGAATACTATCTATCGGCAATAGTTAGTATCTATGAAAATGTAGCGTAGCGATTCTTAGTATATTTGAAGGTATATCAAAGAATAAGGAGCATTCGTTCTTGAAGGGGAGTCTGAAAATTAGTTATGAAAAAAGCAGCTAGGTAGCTGCTTTTTTTATTAAGTTACGTGTCTTTAAGAGTCAACTGGCTCCGTATGTTCCGGAGTGGTTATTGCTTGGTTGTTCTCTTCCATCTTCTTCTCTTCTGCTTTTGCTTTTTCAATCATTGGAGTGATTGTTGAGCCTTGAATGAGGATAGAGAAAACAACGACGGAGTAGGTCATTACAAGAATAATCTCTTTTACATCGATTAACTTATCTTGAATCACCCAAATACCAGATGGAATGGAAAGTGCCATTGCCAATGCAAGGCCCCCGCGTAAGCCGCCCCACGTCAAAACACGCACTGACCATGGATTATATTTTCTGTAACGTTTAAAGCCTATGTAAGAAAGAAATACACTTAGATAGCGAGCTGCTAGTACAAGAGGGACTGAAATAGCCATCATGATCCAGTCTTCTTTGTGGAATTCAAATAGCAGCATCGACATGCCGATCAGTAGGAATAACACGCCATTCAAGAACTCATCAACAAGCTCCCAAAAATGGTCAAGGTGATCTTCACTCTCTTTTGAAAAGCCAATAAAGCGTGTCCAGTTGCCAATCATAATACCGGATACAACCATTGCGAGTGGGCCTGATACATGGATGTATTCAGCAAATGCGTAACCTGCCGTTGGGACACCAATGGTAAGTAACAATTCCATTGAGTGATCATCGGTGGCACTGATCAAGTAGTGGAATAGCAAACCGAGGACGAAACCATATGTGATACCACCGATAGCTTCTTGGATGAAGAGCAAGGTGACACTACCTACAGTTGGTGCCTCAGTGCCAAATGCAATCGTAAATAGAGTGACGAAGATAACCAAACCGAAGCCATCATTGAAGAGCGATTCTCCTTCAATCTGAGTGGAGATACGTTTAGGAGCATCTAGTTTTTTCACAATAGCCAATACAGCGATTGGGTCAGTTGGCGATATTAGAGCACCAAATAGTAAGCAGTAGACCAAATCAAATTGGATGCCAATTAACTGACAAAACCCATACAGCGCAAATCCAATAAAGAACGTAGAAAACAGTGTAGCTCCAAGGGCTAAAACAGTGATCTCCCACTTTTGATCTTTAAGGTTCGGGAGTTTGATGCCTAGTCCACCAGCAAATAGTAAGAAGCCAAGAATGCCTTTGAGCAAGAAATCTTCGAAGTTAATCCTTGTGACCGTCTCCGTTGCAATTTCGGTGAGATGGAACCAGTTGTTTTGACCCGCAATTAAGATTAGAAGTGAAAGCACCATTGAACCTGCGGTAATCGCAATGGTGGTTTGCATCTTTCCTATCTTGCTGTTTACAAAAGCAATTAGCATCGCAGCTGCGGATAGAAAACATAAAGTATGATAGACCGACATAGAGCTCTCTATTTGTAACATTTTATGAATGGAATTCTCGGCTGATGCTGCTTAAATAGCAAACATTTTTTCGTGATTATTTTGTAAGTTAAGAAGGAGATAAAATAATCATTAATTCCACGTTTAGACGTCTAGACTCCTGAGGTTTGTGTGATAGGATGGAAAGATAACTAAAGGAATGAGGCTGTACTGTGGGAAGTAACGTAAGACAACAGATTGAAGCTCAATTGAAGCAACGTATTCTTTTGATTGATGGTGGTATGGGAACCATGATTCAGGGATACAAACTTGAAGAGCAAGACTATCGAGGAACGCGCTTTGCGGATTGGCATTGTGATCTAAAAGGTAACAACGACCTGTTGGTTCTAAGTCAGCCTCAACTTATCAAGGAAATTCACGCTGCATATTTAGAAGCGGGTGCAGATATTCTCGAAACCAACACGTTTAACGCAACAACCATTGCGATGGCTGACTACGAGATGGAAAGCCTAAGTGAAGAAATTAACTTTGCAGCTGCCAAGCTTGCACGTGAAGTTGCAGACGAATGGACCGAAAAAACACCCGATAAACCGCGTTATGTCGCAGGGGTTTTAGGGCCGACGAACCGCACTTGTTCTATCTCTCCTGATGTAAACGACCCTGGATATCGAAATGTTTCTTTCGACGAGTTAGTTGAGGCTTACTCTGAATCGACTCGAGCGCTGATTAAAGGTGGTTCTGATCTTATTCTTATCGAGACCATCTTCGATACTCTTAACGCTAAGGCTTGTTCATTTGCTGTTGAAAGTGTGTTTGAAGAGATGGGTATTGAGTTACCTGTGATGATCTCGGGGACTATTACTGATGCTTCCGGTAGAACATTATCCGGTCAAACCACAGAAGCGTTTTACAACTCATTACGTCATGTTAAACCGATTTCGTTTGGTTTGAACTGTGCACTTGGCCCGGATGAACTGCGTCCTTATGTTGAAGAGCTCTCGCGTATATCAGAATCTTTTGTTTCCGCTCACCCAAATGCTGGGCTTCCGAATGCATTCGGCGAATACGATTTGTCGCCAGAAGATATGGCTAAGCATGTTAAAGAGTGGGCTCAAAGTGGCTTTTTAAACTTGATTGGTGGGTGTTGTGGTACAACTCCTGAGCACATTCGCCAAATGGCACTCGCGGTTGAAAATATCGCCCCTCGTCAATTACCTGAACTTCCCGTTGCTTGTCGCTTGTCTGGCCTAGAGCCACTCGCTATTGATAAAGACTCTTTATTTATCAATGTCGGTGAGCGTACGAATGTAACCGGTTCTGCGCGTTTTAAGCGCTTGATTAAAGAAGAACTGTACGATGAAGCGCTCGATGTGGCTCGTCAACAAGTTGAAAATGGCGCTCAAATTATCGATATCAACATGGATGAAGGCATGTTGGATGCACAAGCTTGTATGGTTCGCTTTTTAAACCTTTGTGCGTCAGAACCTGAAATCTCAAAAGTACCAATCATGGTTGACTCTTCCAAGTGGGAGGTTATTGAAGCCGGTCTTAAGTGCATCCAAGGAAAAGGCATTGTTAACTCGATCTCTCTCAAAGAAGGCAAAGAGAAATTCGTTGAACAAGCTAAGTTGATCCGCCGTTACGGTGCGGCTGTGATTGTGATGGCGTTTGATGAGATTGGGCAAGCAGATACACGTGAGCGCAAAGTAGAAATTTGTACCAACGCTTACCGAATTCTTGTTGATGAAGTGGGCTTTCCACCAGAAGACATCATTTTTGACCCAAACATTTTTGCCATTGCTACGGGGATCGAGGAGCATAATAACTACGCGGTGGATTTCATTGAAGCCGTTGGCGATATCAAACGTTATTTACCACATGCGATGATCTCGGGTGGTGTTTCTAACGTCTCATTCTCTTTCCGTGGCAATAACTATGTACGTGAAGCGATTCACGCGGTGTTCCTCTACCACTGTTTTAAAAATGGTATGGATATGGGGATTGTGAATGCGGGTCAGTTAGAAATCTACGATAACGTGCCTGAAAAATTGCGTGAGGCTGTGGAAGATGTCGTTCTTAACCGTCATGATGACGCCACTGAGAGATTGTTAGATATCGCGGCGGAATATGCAGGCAAAGGGGTAGGTAAAGAGGAGGATGCCTCTGCACTTGAGTGGAGAACTTGGCCTGTTGAAAAGCGCTTAGAGCACGCGTTAGTGAAAGGAATAACTGAGTTCATCGTTGATGATACCGAAGAGGCTCGTGTCAACGCTTCAAAGCCATTAGAGGTGATTGAAGGCCCACTAATGGATGGGATGAACGTCGTCGGAGACTTGTTTGGTGAAGGTAAAATGTTCCTTCCTCAGGTCGTAAAATCTGCACGAGTGATGAAGCAAGCAGTCGCGCATCTGGAGCCCTACATCAATGCAGAAAAGCAGGTGGGACAAACAAACGGTAAGATTTTGCTAGCGACGGTCAAAGGTGATGTACATGATATCGGGAAAAATATCGTTGGCGTTGTATTGCAGTGCAATAACTACGAAATTATCGATCTTGGTGTCATGGTTCCTTGCGAAAAGATCTTAAAAGTAGCGCAAGAAGAAAACGTCGATATTATTGGTTTATCAGGGTTGATCACGCCTTCATTAGACGAAATGGTGCATGTTGCAAAAGAGATGGAGCGTCTCGACTTTAACTTACCTCTTCTCATCGGTGGCGCAACAACGTCAAAAGCCCATACAGCAGTTAAGATTGAGCAAAATTACAAGCATCCAGTGGTTTACGTGAACAACGCCTCACGTGCAGTGGGCGTATGTACTTCTCTTCTGTCAGATGAACGTCGCCCTGAGTTTGTTGAAAAACTTGAAGCTGATTACGAACGAGTACGTGATCAACATAATCGAAAGAAACCGAGAACCAAACCAGTGACATTAGAAGCGGCTCGAGCGAATAAAGTTGCTATCGATTGGGAAGCTTACACCCCTCCAGTGCCTGTTAAGCCTGGCATTCATATCTTCGATGATTTTGATGTGGCTATATTACGTCAATACATCGATTGGACACCATTCTTTATGACTTGGTCACTTGTGGGTAAGTATCCAACAATTTTCCAACATGAAGAAGTTGGTGAAGAAGCAAAACGTTTATTCGAAGATGCCAACGAGTTACTTGATCGAGTTGAGCGAGAAGGCCTGTTAAAAGCGCGTGGAATGTGTGGCTTATTCCCTGCTGCGAGCGTGGGGGACGACATTGAAGTTTATGCTGATGAAACTCGTACCGACGTTGTGAAAGTATTACGTAACTTGCGACAACAGACCGAGAAACCAAAAGGATTCAACTATTGTTTATCCGACTACATCGCACCTAAAGAGTCGGATAAACATGATTGGATAGGGGCATTTGCTGTCACTGGTGGTATTGGTGAACGAGAGCTTGCTGATGAATACAAAGCACAGGGAGATGATTACAACGCAATTATGATTCAAGCGGTGGCGGATCGCCTAGCCGAAGCGTTTGCTGAGTATTTGCATGAGCGTGTCCGTAAAGAAATTTGGGGTTATGCAGCTGATGAAGATTTATCTAACGATGATCTCATTCGTGAAAAATACCAAGGTATTCGCCCTGCGCCGGGTTATCCCGCGTGTCCTGAACATACTGAAAAAGGACCGCTTTGGGAGTTACTTAATGTGGAAGAGAACATTGGTATGACTCTAACCTCCAGCTATGCAATGTATCCGGGCGCGTCAGTCTCTGGTTGGTATTTCTCTCATCCTGACTCACGTTACTTTGCGATCGCACAGATCCAAGAAGATCAGCTAGAGAGTTACGCCGATCGTAAGGGGTGGGATAGGATCGAGGCTGAAAAATGGTTAGGGCCAAACATTAACGGTTAAATTGATGTTTACCTCGTCCAAATGTAACAACTAATGAAACGACAAAGGGCTGCAAATACGCAGCCCTTTGTTTTATTGAGTTGAACTTACTTCTCAAACAACTCAGTGTGGAGTTTTTGTATGGCTTGTTTCGATACCGATTCATGGAGCAAGAAGCATAAGTTGTGAGGGCTAGCGCCATAACAAATCATGCGTAGGTTAAAATCTTCTAGCGTGCCAAAAACCTGTTTCGCGTAGCCTTTACTCTCACTCATGTTGTTTCCAATGAGAGCAACGAGGCATAGGTCATGTTCAACTTCTACCTTACATAACTCTTCTAACTCTTCTCGTGCAGCTTGCGGCAGCTGTGGTGCTCCGCCAGAGGTATCAGTTTGATCAAGTGTTAACGATACACTGATTTCAGATGTCGTGATCAAATCGACAGAGATCTTATGCTTTGCAAGGATCTCAAAGACCTTTGCTAAAAAACCGTATGCGTGGAACATATTGGCGCTGCGTAGCGTTACCATGGTTTGGTTACAACGCAAAGCTAGCGCACGGAATAACGGTGAGCTTTCGACTTGGTGGCGAATCCAAGTTCCCCCTTTTTCTGGCTCTTTCGATGACCCTACAAATACCGGAATGTCGTGGCGCAATGCAGGTACTAGCGTAGAAGGGTGAAGGATTTTAGCGCCAAAGTTAGCCATTTCTGAAGCTTCACTAAAGCTGATCTCGGGAATTGGTGAGGCTTTTGGTGCAATTCGCGGGTCTGTTGTGTAGATTCCCGGAACATCAGTCCAGATTTCTAGCCCTGCCGCTTTAACGCTCTCAGCAATTAAGGCGGCGCTGTAATCGCTGCCCCCTCGACCTAATGTTGTTGTATTACCGGCTTCGTCAGATCCTATGAAGCCTTGAGTAACAACAACGGATTGTTGGCAAAGTGGTACGAGTTTATCTTGCGCAAGCGTCGAAATTGCTTCAATGTTTGGCTCCGCGCGACCAAAGTTGTCATCAGTACGCAGCACATCGCGGATATCAAAGCGCACTGCTTGAATGCCTCGCTCACACATTAACTGAGTTAGAATGTGCGTCGACATGAGTTCACCACATGCGACTAAATGATCGGTTAACTTCGCACTAGCTTGGATAGATGCAGCCTCGGCCAGGCTGGTTACGGTATCTAATATGCCATACACCTCGGCAGCAGTTTTCGTGCTGTCTTCGAGCTGAGTTAAAATGGCGTCATGAATGTTGGCCAGATTTTGCAGCAGCTCAGTACGGTGCGTTTGATCCTGAACGCCGTTGGCGAGTTCTACCAATAGGTTGGTGACGCCAGAGCAAGCGCTGCTCACGACCAGGCGAGTATTTGGATTGTTTTCGATAATGGTGGCGCAACGACTCATTGCCTCAAAGTTGGCAACACTGGTTCCACCGAATTTAGCTACGTTAAATGCGCTCACTGCGTTCTCCCACGACTTCCTAAAAAATTGTACATCCAATGTTTAGTGAGAAAAGGAACAGAGCAAAAAGAGAGGTATTTAGAATGCTATTTGAAAAATTTACCCTCAGAAGCCCTTCATCAGACTGCGCTGATGACAGTTGATGGGATTCAGCCCAATTCAACCGACAAGTCAAATCCTGCAACTTTGACTTACCTCGGCACTACTCCCCCTCAATGATTGGTGTTGGAATTGCGGTTCCACAAATCATCTACCTGGGTAGCGCTCCTCTTCTACATAAAGCTCAAACATTGAACGGTTTTGAGGCCTTAATGTCAATCAATATTTCAACCTTTATGGTGTTTTTTATTAACGATTTTGTGACACTGGTTTGACCTCCATACTTACGGCTAATTGCTGATAGAGGAAAAATCTATTAGGGTGAAGAACCCTACACCTGAGCCATGTTATTGAATAGAACTTTTAGAATGCTCAGGATAAAAGATAATCAAGGAGCTGACATGTCGATCCAAAGCTTTATTCCGCCTCACCGTATTTTAATGGGACCTGGTCCTTCTGATATTTATCCTCAAGTGTTACAAGCACTAAGCCGTCCTACGGTAGGTCACCTTGATCCTCTGTTTATCGGTATGATGGATGAGCTCAAGCAGCTATTGAAGTATGCCTTTCAAACTGACAATGAATTCACTATTGCGGTTTCAGCGCCAGGTAGTGCAGGGATGGAAACCTGCTTTGTAAACTTGATCGAGAAAGGCGATAAAGTGATCGTCTGCCGTAATGGTGTATTTGGTGAACGCATGCGCGAAAATGTCGTCCGTGCTGGTGGCGAAGTTGTTATCGTCGATGATGAATGGGGGACGCCTGTTTCCATTGATAAAGTCGAGCAAGCACTCGAACAGCACCCAGATACAAAAATTCTTGCTTTTGTGCATGCGGAAACCTCAACTGGTGCAGTCAGTGATGCTCAAGCATTGGGTAAGCTGGCGAAACAGCATAATGCATTATCTATTGTTGATGCGGTGACGTCACTTGGTGGTGTGCCGTTAAAAGTGGATGAATGGCAACTGGATGCGGTTTACTCTGGTAGTCAAAAATGTTTGTCATGTGTACCTGGGCTCTCACCAGTGACGTTTTCTACTGCCGCGATTGAAAAGATTCAAGCAAGAACAACACCAGTACAGAGTTGGTTCCTCGATCAGAGTTTAGTTTTGGGGTATTGGAGTGGAGAAGGCAAGCGTAGTTACCATCATACGGCGCCAGTTAATAGCTTGTATGCGCTTCATGAAGCTTTATTGATACTGAAAAATGAAGGATTAGAAAACGCTTGGGCTCGTCACCAACTGATGCATGAAAAACTCAAAAATGGCTTACAAAAGTTAGGCTTTGAATTTGTTGTGGACGAAGCCCATCGGTTGCCACAATTAAATGCGATTTACGTGCCTGAAGGAATTGATGAAGCAAAAGTTCGTGCTCACTTGCTAGAAACCTATAACCTAGAAATTGGTGCAGGCCTTGGGGCATTAGCTGGTAAAGCGTGGCGTATTGGCTTAATGGGTTACGGCGCTCGATCTGAAAACGTTGCGCTGTGCTTAAAAGCGTTAGAAGAGTCACTCACTGAATAAAATCATACAGCAATGAGATGAAGAAAAGCGAAGGTCATCCCTTCGCTTTTTTGTACTTATTACTATTCACCTGAAGTGGGGGCTGGTGAGGCAGAGATTGCTTGAGAAGGTGGTTGGTAATTGACGTCACTGAAATCAATCTTCGGGAACAAAAACTGCGCTTCAGCTCTAATTTGCTCCGCTTTACTTGAGTCATCTAAGCCTTGGTAGGCCAAAATCAAATTATTATAAAATGCAGGGCGAGGCTTATCTTTGATGATTTTTAGCGACCAATCGATATAAGGCTGAATCAAGGTTGCGTCTTGTTGGTACAGCCCAAGGTTTAAAAACGTGCTATAGACATCCCAATCAAATCTGTCTTTCCAAACTACAGGGTTACTGACTTGATTCAGAATATCAGGGTTAGTTGGTCTAGTGGTCTCAAACTTCGTCAATACATAGTTCGTATGTAATGCGCTTACCATGTAAAACGTAAACGCAACGGGAAGTACCAAACTAAAAACACGCAGCAAGCTTTTGGTTACATTACTAAAGCCAACTTGTCGATAACGAGAGACGCGCTGATCGACCCAGTACAGTAGGATAACGAAGATCAACCAATGCACGAGAGAGTGGTAGAAAGGGTATTCCAGTTGTGAGTGCAATACGATAGGTATAAACAAGCCCAGCAACGCAAGACGAGTTCCGCGTTTGGCTTGATAGATTCGATACAGTACCAGTGCCATCGCTAAGAAGATGCCGAGTATTGGCAGTAAGCCACCTTCTACTCCCCAGTAAAGCAGCTCGTTATGCGGATGATCCATGGCAGGCAAACCTGCTGGGTAATTCTCATTAAGGGCATGTTGACGAGCCGTATACAGCATGTACTCAGATTCAAACTTGCCATATCCATAACCAGTAAAAGGCTTTTCAATCACCATGTCTAATGTTTGCGGAAAAGTATACGCTCGAGGAGACTCCATATTTACTTTTTCTGCGGCTAACCCACCTCCATCAGGAAAGGCAAGATGCATGACAACGACTGAGAGTAAGAGCCCACTTACAAGTGACACAACCCAGCGGATAAAGCGCCCTTTGGTTGCAAAGCGGTACATGTATGGAATGACCAACAACACGGCGATGACCGAGGCTAACCAACCAGTGCGTGAAGCCAACGCCACAATTAGTGGTAAAGTTAAAACTGGTACGGCATAGAGAAGGTAAACATCGCTTAACTTACGATCGTATTTGTAGGGCTGACGTGCAAGTAAATAGCTGGCAATCACCAACCCTGTCGCAAGAAAACTGGCCATTACATTGGGCTGTTGGAAAATACCATAAGGACGATTGGCCACCGTGTCGTAACCAAACGGATTGCCTGGTTTGAGATACAGATATTGTGTCAGACCAAAAATGGCTTCGATAACAACCGCAAGGACAATGAACCATAATAGGCGTTGGCGATGTTTATTACTGAAATGAAATTGTTGTAAAACAATAAAGAACAGGACACCACACCACAGGCCAATGAGCTTATTGGCTGCCAAACTGCTATTTGCATTTGGGTACAGAATGGGCACCGTCATGATAAGAGCACTAATGAACAAGCCGATGGTTAGTTTTGAGTAACGTAGTACTCGATTATTCGCAAGTTGGTAACACCCAATGCCTAATGCAAAGCTAAAAGCAATCCAAGTTGTCGCATTGAACGAAAGTGAAAGCCCCGAACCGCCGGGGTTGGGCATGAAAAAGTGCATTGCCAACACAAATAGTGTTGCCAAGGCAATGAGAAACTTGCGATTGAGGGGAACCTGTACTTTTTCGGGAGAAAGCTTTGTTCCACTTACATGTATAGTAGCCATAGTTATTGCGTTGTTTTGAATGAAAAAAGACCAGCACTTGCTGGTCTCGATACTTTACCTGTTTTTTCTACTTCAACATAGGCTTAAGGAAGTGAGCTGTGTGCGAACCCTCGATTTGCGACACATCTTCCGGAGTGCCTTGAGCGATTATCTCGCCGCCACCTTGACCCCCTTCAGGACCAAGATCGATAATCCAGTCCGCAGTCTTAATGACGTCCAGGTTATGCTCGATCACCACGACAGTGTTTCCGTGGTCGCGAAGTCTGTGCAGTACAGTGAGCAACTGCTGGATATCATGGAAGTGCAAGCCGGTTGTTGGTTCATCCAAAATGTACAAGGTTTTTCCTGTATCACGTTTGGATAGCTCTCGCGCCAGTTTCACACGCTGTGCTTCACCACCGGAGAGTGTTGTTGCCGCTTGACCCAATCGTATGTACGACAAACCCACATCCATCAGTGTTTGTAGTTTGCGAGCGATGGCAGGAACTGGATCGAAGAAGGTGCGTGCATCTTCGACCGTCATTTCTAGCACTTCATCAATAGTTTTACCTTTGTAACGTACTTCGAGCGTTTCACGGTTGTAGCGTTTACCTTTACACACATCACATGGCACATAAACATCTGGTAGGAAGTGCATTTCTACTTTGATAACACCGTCACCCTGACAGGCCTCACAACGACCACCGCGCACGTTAAAACTAAAACGGCCCGGTTTGTAACCGCGAGAACGCGACTCCTGTGTGCCTGCAAATAGTTCACGGATTGGTGTAAAGATCCCCGTATAGGTTGCAGGGTTAGAGCGAGGTGTACGGCCAATTGGGCTTTGATCGATATCGATGACTTTATCGAAGTGCTCTAGACCTTTAATCGATTTATAAGGTGAAGGCTGAGCCGTTGTCGCTCCGTTAAGTTGGGTATGCGCAATTTTAAAGAAAGTATCATTAATCAGCGTTGATTTACCTGAGCCAGATACTCCTGTAATACAGCTGAATAACCCAACAGGAATTGAAAGGTTAACGTTTTTAAGGTTATTACCTGTTGCGCCTAATAGCTCAACCGTTTTTTTCGGATCTCGCGGCGTGCGATCTTTCGGTACTGCGATTTCTTTAACACCACTTAAGTACTGACCTGTCAGAGAATTCGGATTTGCGATTATCTCTTCCATGGTGCCTTCCGCAACAACATTACCACCATGTACGCCAGCACCAGGACCAATATCTATGACATGATCTGCACAGCGAATCGCATCTTCATCGTGTTCTACCACAAGTACGGTATTACCTAAATCGCGCAAATGAGTGAGCGTTTTTAATAAGCGTTCATTATCACGCTGGTGGAGACCAATCGACGGTTCATCTAAGACGTACATGACACCAACAAGACCTGCACCAATTTGGCTTGCTAAACGAATACGTTGAGCTTCACCGCCTGATAAGGTTTCTGCACTGCGTGATAAGTTTAGGTAGTTCAAACCGACGTTAACTAAGAATTGCAGGCGGTCGTTGATTTCCTTCATCACTTTTTCAGCGATTTGGGCTCGTTGACCTTCCAGTTTCAAGGAATGGAAGAACTCCAATGCATCAGCAATGCTGAGTTCAACAATCTCAGGTAGTGTCGTATCAGCAATAAACACGTTACGTGCTTCGAGGCGTAGACGAGTACCGCCACAGCTTGAACAAGATTTAGTGGAGATGTATTTTGCAAGCTCTTCACGGACAGAGTTGGATTCTGTATCACGATAGCGACGTTCTAGGGTATTCAGAATACCTTCGAATGGATGGCGTTTAACGCGAATATCGCCACGATCGTTGATGTATTTAAACTCAATCTCAGTACGACCTGAGCCCTTTAGAATGACATCTTGCGTTTTCTTTGGCAGAGAATTAAAAGGGGCATGGAGGTCAAAACCATAATGATCGGCCAATGAGGTGAGCATTTGGAAGTAGTAGTAGTTCTTTTGATCCCAACCGCGAATCGCACCTTGTGCCAAGCTTAATGAATCATCTTGAATGACTCGGCTTGGATCGAAGTATTGTTGAACACCCAAGCCATCACAAGTGCCACATGCACCAGCAGGATTGTTGAATGAGAAAAGTCGCGGCTCTAACTCTTGCATGCTGTAACCACATTGTGGACAAGCGAAGTTGGCGGAGAAAATAATCTCTTCACCGTCGCCATCCATTGGCGCGACAACTGCAATTCCGCCTGATAATTCGAGTGTTGTCTCGAAAGATTCGGCCAAGCGCTGTTGTAAGTCTGGACGAACTTTAAAGCGGTCTACCACAACTTCAATGGTGTGCTTTTTATGTAGTTCAAGGGTTGGAGGATCGGAAAGATCGCAAGTTTCTCCATCAATACGCGCACGAATAAAGCCTTGAGCCGCTAAGTTCTCAAGCGTTTTAACATGCTCACCTTTACGTTCTTTGACAATAGGCGCCAATAGCATCATTTTGCTGCCTTCCGGCATCTCTAGGACTTTGTCCACCATTTGGCTGATGGTTTGCGCAGCAAGAGGGGCATGGTGCGTTGGACAGCGGGGTTCGCCCACACGAGCATACAATAGACGTAAGTAGTCGTAGACTTCGGTAATTGTACCGACGGTTGAACGCGGGTTATGAGAAGTAGATTTCTGTTCAATAGAAATCGCAGGTGATAACCCTTCAATGTGGTCGACATCGGGTTTTTCCATCAGAGACAAAAACTGACGAGCGTAGGCAGAGAGAGACTCTACGTAGCGTCGTTGGCCTTCTGCATACAATGTATCGAAAGCGAGAGAGGATTTACCGGAGCCACTTAGTCCAGTAATGACAATCAGTTTATCGCGAGGGATTGTAAGATTAATGTCTTTAAGGTTATGGGTTCGGGCACCGCGAACTTCTATTTTATCCATCGTTTTTGCTCTATGTATAACCAAGTGGGGCAAGTATTACATAGTGTGAGAAATGTGCAAAGAAAATTACTGGATAAAAAAACAGTAAAGTAAAAAGCCCAGCGTTGTGCTGGGCTTTCGATACAGTAATTTCGTACTATAACGATGCTTTATACTGCTTTTTGTGTTGCGTGCTTACCTAGCTCAGAGGTTTTTTCATCTTTTAGATACAGGTTTTCAAAACAATAGTTAGTTGCTTCGATGTAACCTTCAACGCTACCACAGTCAAAGCGTTTGCCCTTGAATTTGTAAGCCAATACACAGCCCGCTTTTGCTTGTTTTAGCAGCGCGTCAGTGATTTGAATTTCACCACCTTTACCTGGTTCGGTGTTTTCAATCAGTTCAAAAATATCGGGAGTCAGGATGTAGCGGCCAATGATAGCAAGGTTGCTAGGTGCCGTGCCTTTCTCTGGTTTTTCTACCATGTCGTCTACGCGATAGATGTCGTCTTTGATCATTTCACCAGAGATAACGCCGTATTTGTGCGTTTCTTCGGCTGGTACTTCTTGCACTGCAACGATAGAACAGCGGAACTGCTTAAATAGTGCCACCATCTGAGCCAGTACGCCCTCTTGCTCGTTCACACAAAGGTCATCAGCAAGAACAACAGCAAATGGCTCATCGCCTACCAATTCTCGTCCAGTTAGAATCGCGTGGCCCAAGCCTTTCATTTCGCGTTGACGTATATAAGTGAAGTTTGCAGATTCAATGATTTCACGGATATCTACCAACAGCTCTTCTTTGTTGGTACCGCTAATCTGATGTTCCAGTTCGTAGTTCTTATCAAAGTGGTCCATGATCGAGTGCTTGCCACGACCTGTCACAATACACATGCCGTTCATACCAGCTTGGATTGCTTCTTCGACACCGTATTCAATAAGCGGTTTGTTCACGACTGGCATCATCTCTTTTGGCATAGATTTCGTTGCCGGTAGGAAGCGTGTGCCATAGCCTGCAGCAGGGAACAGACATTTTTTTATCATTGGGGGAATATCCTATCTCGTTTTTATCAAGAATCTGCGCATAACTTTAACACGAGAGGTATCAATGAATCATGAATAAAGTAGGAAAAAATGTGAGACTCGGTGCGGAAAAAAGATGAGCGACTCGTCATTTCAGTTATCAGAGCCGCTCACATTGCATCAAGACATTAAGTTTTGGTCTGCCCAGGCGATTGCCTGTACTCGGTTCTTTACGGATAGCTTTTTGAATATCTGATACAAGTGCGATTTGATGGTGAATTCACTGACGAATAACTCCTCGGCCATCTGACTGTTCGAGGCGCCAGCTTGTAGGCAACGCAGTACTTGTAGCTCACGAATGGTTAGGTCTACCGTAGCTGGTGCAGTATGAGTATTAATGACATTGCGGTAATAGTGTAAAAGTTGACTGGTTACATTACGCGGCAGCCAGTTTTGACCGTTAACAATGCCTTTTAACCCTTCTCCAATTTGCTCTAGCGTATCTTCAGAATAAAACACACCTTTTAATTGACCAAATGAAAGAAGTTCATCCGTGGTTAGTCTTTTAGGCACGTTGAAGACAACGGTTTCAAAGTTTTTCCATACAAGAGGCAAGTTTTTGATCGATTGAACAAGTGATTTATGTTCACTGAAGTCGATCAGTAGAATTTTATTACGGTGTTGTGGCTTGGCTTCCATGAGTGCTGCGGTTGAAATCACCGGGATGCTCATATCAACGTACTTTTCGAGTGCCGCCACTTTTTTTTGCGCATTATCTTCCATACTGATCAGAAATAGCTTTCTTGCGTAAGCCGACTTTCTCACGTGTTCCAATCTCCCTGGGTTCAATAGAAGCCATAAACTGGCATTAAAGAGAGGCCATAACCATCGCTTTACTGAATAAATGCGTTCGAATTCAAAGCTTCACGAAACGATGTCTGCAACGCGAATCAAAAATGCTACACACGTAAGTTGAAAT
Organism: Vibrio sp. 1288; assembly: GCF_033344475.1. NCBI lineage: Bacteria > Pseudomonadati > Pseudomonadota > Gammaproteobacteria > Vibrionales > Vibrionaceae > Vibrio > Vibrio sp. 1288. The sequence goes on along the minus strand of NZ_JAWPOX010000056.1, from coordinate 2,990 downwards.
ACGATTTGGGTTCTAGAGGGTGACTCAATAGATCACAATGGTATTAGACTTTAATCAAAACATTAAAGCGTGCTATTCTAATGCGCTAAAATTTTATATATCCAGAGTGAAACGGAGCACATCATGGCCAGCCGTGGAATTAACAAAGTTATTTTGGTGGGGAATCTAGGTAACGACCCTGAAATTCGTTACATGCCGAATGGCGGTGCAGTAGCAAACATTACTATTGCGACTTCTGATTCATGGCGTGATAAAGCGACTGGCGAACAGCGCGAAAAAACGGAATGGCACCGTGTTGTGTTGTTCGGCAAACTTGCGGAAGTAGCAGGTGAGTACTTGCGTAAAGGCTCTCAAGTCTACATTGAAGGGCAACTGCAAACTCGCAAATGGCAAGATCAAAGTGGTCAAGATCGCTACTCAACTGAAGTCGTTGTTCAAGGCTTCAATGGTGTGATGCAAATGCTTGGCGGTCGTGCTCAAGGTGGCGGCGCACCTATGGGCGGTCAACAGCAGCAACAAGGTGGATGGGGTCAGCCTCAACAGCCAGCTCAGCAGCAGTACAATGCGCCTCAGCAACAGCAACCACAACAACAGGCTCCGCAGCAATCACAGCAGCAGTACAATGAGCCACCAATGGATTTTGACGACGATATCCCGTTCTAAATTCTGCTTATGCTTGAATCGAAAAGGCCGCGAATATCGCGGCCTTTTTTATTGTCGCAATCTAATGATCTCACAGGCTTATCTTGGCAAGGTTAGGCGTAACAATAAAACTTATCAATGAGTGTGATTTTCTTTATGCTCCAGCCTCTCACTATCAGACTAATCCGATTGTTTGATGAACTCTTATCAAGTATAAATATTTCAATAAGGTATATGATGAATAAAAAAGGAATTTGGTATTCATGAGGTATACCCCAACTCTTAAGTTAAGCACACGGCTGGTGGCCTTCGTCACCATGATCGTTATCTGCGCCATGTTTATCTTGTTTGTCGGTGGCACCCTCTCTTTTAAACGTCTTGGGCAGGAATATCTCACCCATTATTTAGAAGGGATCGTAGAGGTGGTCGACAAGGAGATGGAAGATCCTGACGCCGCTTATTCTATGCAGCGCTGGATGCCGAAAATGCTGCAGGCTTCCAATATTGTCGAAATGACGTTGTCGACCAACAACGCCGTTGTTTATCGCTTCAAAGATACTTCTCATCAAATGGAAGCGTCAGTCTTGTTTGAGGCAGAGTATCAGCTGACTCACAATCAAGATTACACGATTCACTTTAAAGCAATTCCCCCTTACTTAGGTTACAGCTACTCAATGCAGGCGCTTTGGTCGATCACGCTTGCCGTTATATTGATCATCTTCTGCTTAATGCGCGGCGTGGCATGGCTTAAGGAGCAATTAGAAGGCTCCGAAATGCTCGAAGAGCGAGGCAGAATGATCCTGGCTGGTAGGGTGGAGCAGTATGCCAAAGGTGACAAAAAAGAATGGCCTTACACCGCCAGTGAAGCGCTCGATGTATTAATCGAAGAGTTACAAGATGCGCGTCAAGAGCGAAGCCGATTTGATACCTTTATTCGAACTCAAACCTTCCTTGATAAGCTAACCGGTACCGCTAACCGAGTGTTATTTGATAGCAAGTTGGAATCGGCGTTACTAGAAAGTGGGGCTCGCGGCGCCGTGTTGCTAGTTCGTATTCAAGACTGGAAACTGGTTGAAGAAGAGCAAGATAAGCAAATTACGGATGAGTTTATTGTTGAAGTTGGGAGTTTATTGTCCAATTTAGTTCAACGATACCCAGATGTTGTATTTTCCCGTTATTACGATGCTGATTTTGCGCTTTTTCTACCGCACCAAAGTGCGAAAGATGTGGCTAACCTTGCCTCGCAATGCATTCGCCAGTTAGAAAAGTTAATGCCGCCAGAGCCACTTGATCCAGACAACTGGTGCCATATTGGCATCACCACTTATAAAGAAGGTGAGCGACACAGCCAAATCATTGATGAAGCCGAGACTGCTTTGCGTAGTGCGCAACTACAAAATAACAATAATTGGAGTCGCTTCAAAAAATGGAACCACGATGAAGAAGCTCGCGGAAGTGTGAGATGGAGAACGTTATTTGACACAGCACTTACACCAGAAAGTGTGATACTCTACGCACAATCTGTGCATCCAATAAGTGACGCGACGCATAAAAAATCATTATATGAAGAGTTAACATGTCGGATTCGCGATCCTGAGAATGGGATTGTTAAAGCGTCTCGGTTCATTTCTGCGATCAGACAGGTTGGTTATGAAGCGCAAATGGATAAGTCAGTTATTAATAAATTCTTAAGAGAGTTTAAGGATAATTTTGACAACTCAAGATCGTATGCGCTCAATTTGAATGTAACGCCATTTTCTAACCGAGAGTACTTTAAATGGTTTCGTGATGAACTCTTACAGTTGTCACGTGAGCAGAGAAAGTGTCTCAGTTTTGAGTTTGTTGAAGCACAATTTGTAAGACACTTAGACTTTATGCGACCAGTCGCTAAAATGCTGGCCGGTTTAGGGTGCCACTTAATGGTTGGGCAGGCTGGGCGTACCATCGTCAGCACTCACTATTTAAAAGAAGTGGACATTCGTTACCTTAAACTTCATCGCAGTTTAGTAGCAAAAATCGACCAACGACATGAAAACCAGCTATTTGTCCGCAGTATGCTAGGTGCGGCGGCAAACAGTAAAACTAAAATTATAGCAGTGGGAATTGAGAATCAGAACGAGCTCAACACATTAATTGAGCTCGGGGTTTATGGTGGGCAAGGGCGTTACTTTTCTGCGGAGCAGCAGTTTCTTCCTCGTCCCCAAGCGTTGCCGAATTCTCAATCAGAATCCCAAGTTAAATTGGGAAGACGAAATCGCTGGCGGAAAAAATAAGGCTATGTTCCCTTTAATTGTTGCTGAAGACTTAACATCCTGTTTTCATTAAGTTCTTCAGTAACTTCCATGTAA
>NZ_JAWPOX010000567.1:0-681 GCF_033344475.1 Vibrio sp. 1288 | reverse complement strand
TGCTGTGCTGCATAGGGACGAGGAAACGCCACACATACATTTTGTTGTTGTGCCTGTGGTGGAAAGGGATGGTAGGCACTCTTTGAGTGCAAGGGATATGTTTGGTAAGGCCCAACTAGCAAGAATGCAGAGGAGTTATTATGCATCTATGGAGGGTCGTATAGCCAACATCGAACCGCCCAAGCACGGCAGCAAGCGCAAGCACACGGAGGTAAAGCATTTTTATGAGGTTCTGGATCAGGTAAAGGCTGATCTGCATGTTGCAGCAGATAACATGCTGGAACAGCTTAAAAACGAATGCATGGATACGCTCAAGGGTAAATACCTCCCGCTAGTTGATAGGGCTGTTGAGAAGGTCGAGAGTGAACTAGAGGGACGTTTGACCGATGAGGTCAAAGCCAAGATCAAAGAGTCATACAAGCAAGATCTTGAGAAGGAGATTGATGCTTTTCGCTCTACACCAACGCTTAAGGGAATGGAGGATAGAGTTACGAAAAGCATCGATAAAGCCAAGGTGAGAGTGGGGGAAGAAAACGAAAAGCATGTCGCATCGTTTAGCTTCAAGCCCTAACAAATTTGGAAAATGTTGGGCTTTGAGGGCGTGGGGGTCAAGGAAAATCACGGAGGGTTCCCTCTGGGAGACCGTTATTTTTACTTGATGCACACAACCGACCCCAAAAA
>NZ_JAWPOX010000566.1:0-681 GCF_033344475.1 Vibrio sp. 1288 | reverse complement strand
CTGTCGGTGCGTTGATGCGTTTTTCCATCGATTGCTTGTTCTTTTGCATGGTATAGCTTTCGAATTGTTTGCCATCAAACACGGTGGTGAAATAGTTCTGAGTCTCTTTATGAACCTGAGATGGGTACACCTTTTTGGTGGTCCAGATTTGACGAGCACCATTTGCGCTAACAATCAACGAGTCATCACTGATTTTATAATGGCCCACTTTTTTTAGTGCTCCCTTTTCTGGGCATAAGCGCTTGTTGTTGGAGGCGGCAAAGTACACTTCTTCGTTTTCAAACTGAAATGCTTCGCAATACACCACTTCATACGCGTACGCGATACCGCCAAGGTTTTGTGTGGTTTCGAGGCGATACACAATGTCACCGACCAAAGGATGGTCGGTGTTGTTTTGCTCTTCTTTAACGACTGGCAATTCAAAACGGGTCGTGACCCAGGCGTAATCTTCTTCACCATGATGATTGTCACGAGCTGCCACGGCTAAGTAAGTGGTTTGGTCGATTTCTTCTGGCGCACCTTGTACCACGATTTGGCCTTGGTTGAGCACCTGAAGACCATTGGCGTTTTCTAACCAGATCCGAGTTGTGAGCAGGTCACCATCGGGGTCTTCAAACAATTGGTTCAGACTTAACGAATTGCTGATCGGCTTGTTCTGCGTTAGCTCCCAACCATAAATGA
>NZ_JAWPOX010000565.1:0-681 GCF_033344475.1 Vibrio sp. 1288 | reverse complement strand
ATCAAAGAAGCGCAAGCCCTAGCTGAAGAAAAAGGCATGGCTGTGGGTTTGTACCGCGACCTTGCGGTTGGTGTTGCTGATTCTGGTAGTGAAACATGGGCGGATGAAGGCAACCTAGTGCTGGATGCAAGCATCGGTGCGCCACCAGATATTCTTGGTCCTCTAGGTCAAAACTGGGGTCTGCCACCGCTTAACCCTCAAGTGTTGGAAGCGACAGGCTACGATGCGTACATCAAGTTGCTACGTGCCAACATGAAGCATTGTGGTGCATTGCGTATCGACCACGTACTTGGCCTATTGCGTCTATGGTGGATTCCAAAAGGCGAAAAAGCGACAGAAGGCGCGTACTTGTACTACCCGGTGGAAGACATGCTCGCAATCCTAGCGCTTGAGTCGCACCGTCATCAGTGCTCTGTGATTGGTGAAGACTTAGGTACTGTGCCAGATGAAATCGTTGATATCCTACGTGATGCAGGCGTGCATTCGTACAAAGTCTTCTTCTTCGAAACCTCAAAAGAGGACGGCGGCTTTATTTCTCCGAAGCATTACGCAGAGCAGTCTATGGCGGCATTGTGTACGCACGACATGCCAACCCTACGTGGTTTCTGGCACTGTGATGACTTGAAAATGGGTCGTGAGATTGGTCTGTACCCAGATGAAAAACAGTTGGAAGGCTTATTC
>NZ_JAWPOX010000564.1:0-682 GCF_033344475.1 Vibrio sp. 1288 | reverse complement strand
GAAGAGAACCGCGATGGCCACGGTGACAACCGCTCAGAAAACTACGGCGTAGAAGGCGAGACGGAAAACATCATGATCATCGCCACGCGTGAGAAGCAAAAACGCAACCTGATTGCGAGCTTGCTCTTTGCGTTTGGTATTCCGCACATTTTGACCGCCGATGTATTGTCACACTCGCAAGGTGGCAACAATAACGCCTACTGCCAAGACAATAAAACCAGTTGGATCAACTGGAGCGAGACGGAGCGCAAAGCGCACTTCAAAACTTGGATGGCGCAAATGGTCGCAAACCGTCACCAATACATGGTGCCTTTCATCCGTGCTTTCAGCGGCGAAAATCGCAACAACAACCGCATTTTCTGGCGTCGAACCGATGGCCGATTAATGGAACATGACGACTGGAACCGATTAAGCTCCGTAGCGCTTCACTTAGGCATAGGTAAAGACGGACAAGAGTTGGTTTACCTCATCAACCAAACGAACGCCACTGCGCGATTTAAGCTGCCAAACGAGCGTAATCAAGAATGGGTAACGATTTGTGATACCAATGTGCGCAACCTCAATCCTGGGCACGCAGAAGGCGAAGTCTTGCTGTCACCGACCTCGAGGGTGATTTTGCATTACCAGCCAAAGCCAAACTCGCCACAAGGGGAGCAATTGCAAAGCTAGCCAATACAACATC
>NZ_JAWPOX010000563.1:0-683 GCF_033344475.1 Vibrio sp. 1288 | reverse complement strand
TGCCTCAAAGTGATGATGACGTAACGGGCATTGCGGCTTATTTCATTCGAAATCGCGTGATTAGCTGGATGGTGTCTTTGATCTTCTTGATTGGTGGTATTGCTGCCTTCTTCGGGTTGGGACGTTTAGAAGATCCGGCCTTTACCATCAAAGATGCGATGGTAGTGACGTCATACCCAGGTGCGACGCCGCAACAAGTGGAAGAAGAAGTGACGTACCCGCTGGAAAAAGCCATCCAGCAACTGACTTACGTTGACGAAGTGAACTCCATTTCCAACCGTGGCTTATCTCAGATCACCGTGACGATGAAAAACAACTATGGTCCCGATGATTTACCACAAATTTGGGATGAATTGCGTCGAAAAGTGAACGACTTAAAAGTCACCTTACCTCCAGGTGTTAATGAGCCTCAGGTTATTGATGACTTCGGTGATGTGTACGGCATCTTGTTGGCAGTGACAGGGGATGGCTACAGCTATAAAGAGTTGCTGGATTATGTCGACTACTTACGCCGTGAACTTGAACTGGTCGATGGCGTCAGCAAGGTTTCTGTCTCTGGTCAGCAGCAAGAGCAAGTCTTTATTGAAGTTTCGATGAAGAAGCTCAGCAGTATTGGTTTGTCGCCAAATACGGTTTTTAACTTGCTGTCCACGCAAAATATTGTGTCTGATGCTGGCGCTATT
>NZ_JAWPOX010000562.1:0-683 GCF_033344475.1 Vibrio sp. 1288 | reverse complement strand
CGCACTACTGCACTGTCCGCCATTTCGCCGTTAACACATTAACGACAGCGGTTTACGACACGTGGCTTGGTTATTCTAACCTTAACGCGGCCGCTAAAATTTCCGCAATTATGCTGTTGATTGTTGTGCTGCTACTCAGTACAGAACGCTATAGCCGCAGAAAGCAGAAACTATTCCAAAGCCAATTTAACAGCCATGAAGATTTTCGTTACGAGTTAAGTGGCTGGAAAAAATGGGCGGCACTGGTGTGGTGTTGGGGACTGGTTGCTGTGGCGTTCATTTTGCCATTACTTCAGTTGATTGATTACTCCATTACTTACTTTGAGCAAAGCTGGACACCAGAATTCCGTGAGTACGCGTGGAACAGTCTTGTTGTGTCTGTCATTGCTGCGATCATCGGCGTGGCCGTTGCTCTTGTGGTTAACTTTACTCACCGAGTCAATGGCAAACGTGAAAGCCTTGCTTTTATGCGTCTTTCCTCAATGGGCTACGCAGTACCTGGAACGGTATTGGCGATTGGCGTGATGGTTGCCGTGCTGTTTATGGACTATCGCGTAAACGATATTGCGAAGGCGATGGAATGGGGTAGGCCGGGACTGATTTTCTCAGGCTCAATGTTTGCGTTGATCTTTGCGATGGTGGTGCGTTTCTCAGCTGTTGCGATTGGTAGTATCGAAAGTAAT
>NZ_JAWPOX010000561.1:0-683 GCF_033344475.1 Vibrio sp. 1288 | reverse complement strand
AGCATCGTACCAGAAAGCACTGTCGACGATTTTAAACCCTGACAATAAGCTTCTGTGTCGCTAAGCCATAAAATCTGAATAAATAAAAAACGCCCATTTATATGGGCGTTTTTTTGTATTTCGAATAGTGAACTCAATTATTCTTGAGGAACCACTTTACCGATGAATGGTAGGTGACGGTATTTTTGAGCGTAATCGATACCAACACCAACAACGAACTCGTCAGGGATCTCGAAACCAATCCAATCAACTGGCACATTTACTTCACGGCGAGATGGCTTGTCTAGTAGCGTACAAATCGCGATAGATTTAGGTTCACGTAGCGATAGGATTTCGCGAATTTTATTTAGCGTGTTACCTGTATCGATGATGTCTTCAACAAGCAAAACGTCTTTGCCTTTAATGTCATCATCCAAATCTTTCAAGATGCGTACATCGCGTGAGCTTTCCATCGTGTTGCCGTAGCTTGATGCCGTCATAAAATCAACTTGATGAGTCAGTTCAATAGCACGTGCTAGGTCGGCCATAAATACAAAAGAACCACGCAACAAGCCAACCAAAACTAGGTCTTCACTGCCTTGGTAACGCTCTGTAATTTGTTTGCCTAATTCACGAATTCGTTCCTGAACTTCTTGCTCAGAAATCATGACTTCTATTGTATGTTTCATACTGTGCTCAATTTA
>NZ_JAWPOX010000560.1:0-684 GCF_033344475.1 Vibrio sp. 1288 | reverse complement strand
AGTGCGTCAAGAACCTAGTGAGTTTGACTCCGCTAGGCGCGATGATGCGACTATTCCTGTGTTTTTGAGGGGGAGAGTATGAGTACCACGATGTTTGATTGGTATGAGCAAGTCCTTGCACCAATTTCGGAAGACAATCCGACTGGCATTGATCCAAGAGAGGATGTCTCTCCCCAGTCTGCTTATTATCGACTTAAAGATCAGCGAATGGTGGCAAGAAACGCAGAGCGAAACGCCATCATCGAAGAAGAAAGTATTCACACACATAACAACTTATGGCGCGTTTTTGTTGAAGAAGTACCAGAAGTTCTCGCTACACAATCAAAAGATTTTGAGTTTGTTGCCTGGCTAATAGAAGCATTAACTCGTCTTTATGGTTTTAGAGGCATGGGCGTAGGCTACAAAATTGCTAGCGCGTTTGTTGAGTCATATTGGGATGAGCTGCACCCAATGCCTGATGAAGACGGCATAGAAACGCGGATTTCTGCCATCACCGGACTTAATGGTATTGATAGTGAGGGAACGCTGATCTTTCCTCTTGCCTCGATTCCATTGACGGATATGGGTGTAGAGCAAGCTTATGCATATTGGGAATACCAACAAGCTATTGAACTCGAGCGCTTGGACGAAGACAAGCGAAGAGCACGAGTAGATCAAGGCGCAATTGAATTGTCGCGTATCACT
>NZ_JAWPOX010000559.1:0-684 GCF_033344475.1 Vibrio sp. 1288 | reverse complement strand
CATTGGTTTGGAAGAACTTTGAGACGGTCGTGTTCAACGTTCCAAAGCGTCTCACTACGGATGAACTGCTCGCCTTCGGTCAATTAAAAGGCTTGTTTTACAGCGAAGATTCTTTAGAACAAGTCGGCGAAGGACTGAAAGGTATTGTCAACGGGCAAAACTGGCTACCACGCAACGTAACCAGCCAACTGCTGCACTACTATCGAAATGTGATAAATACTCACACCGCGCCAGCAACCGTCGATCTCACCATTCGCGAACTGCAAGTGCTGCGTTGTCTGCAAGCTGGAGCATCGAATAGCCAGATGGCAGAAGAACTGTTTGTTAGCGAATTTACGATCAAGTCGCACCTGTATCAGATCTTTAAAAAGCTCTCAGTGAAAAACCGAGTCCAAGCCATTGCTTGGGCCGATCAAAACTTGATGTCTTAACCTTACATTCATGTATTAAGACGACTAATAGAACCAGAGATTACGAGCCCAGCGAGTCGAATAGTGAACACAACGAGAGAGTAAGTTTCCTGTTTATTGTTAGACATAGCTCCTCAACAGCGGCACGGCCTGACTGATCATGCTTTTTTCCGCACTGCGTCTCACATTTTTTCCTACTTTATTCATGATTCATGCGCGACTCTCGTGTTAAAGTGTTGCGCAGATTCTTGATAATGACGAGAAAGGATATTCC
>NZ_JAWPOX010000558.1:0-685 GCF_033344475.1 Vibrio sp. 1288 | reverse complement strand
AGATGTAAGTTTCATACCACACCGTATCCACATGGTTTGTAATGGTTAAGATTTTTCCATACCCGAGTAAAATGGTCAAGTATTTATTTGACTAAATTACTCAGGTATTCATCCTTACACCTAAAAAGGTTATTCTTTATTCAGAGTTTCTTTTCAATCGAGGTCAAAATACCGCGAAGAATATTCAACTCTTGAGTCTCTGGTCGTGCTCGAGAGAAAAGACGACGCAATTTATTCATCACCTGGCCAGGTTGTTCTTTGTTTATAAACTGGGTCTCTACGATGACCTTTTCAAGATGGTCAAAGAACATTTCTAGCTCTTTATGACGAGGGTACTCTTCGACTTCAACTGGTGAGAATTGTTTCTGCTCAAGATTAAGATAAGCAACACGAACTTCATAGCTTAGCGTTTGAACCGCCATCGCTAAGTTCAAGGAACTGTATTCAGGGTTAGCAGGAATGCATACATGATAGTGGCACTTTTGCAGCTCTTCGTTAGTTAGGCCTGTTCTTTCTCGTCCAAACACTAATGCTACCGGATGTTTTTGGCCTTCAACTGCAAACTTTTCACCACATTCACGTGGCTCAAGCATTGGCCATTCTAATGTGCGAGAGCGAGCACTTGAACCTACCACAAGACCACAGTCTTCAATAGCTTCTTCCAGTGTGCTTACGACTTGAGCAT
>NZ_JAWPOX010000055.1:0-18695 GCF_033344475.1 Vibrio sp. 1288 | reverse complement strand
GTTCTTTTAGTTGTTGATTTCATAACACTCTCCAATTTTGGGGGTAGAAAGTGTCAACCTTATTTAGGACGGCACAAAGTCATAAGTAAAAGCCTCGTTATTTAACGGGGCTTTTTATTATCTATTATTCACATTTGGAACGAAAATAGTTACATTGTCACATTGAATTGAAATTAAAACAGAGTGAAATCGATTGCTTTTAAGCGGTTAGTTACGATTTTTATCGCAGAAACTTGATTGTAATTGTTTGTTTTATATTTAAAAATCTTATAAAGATATAGGTTTTTACTTATTACGTTCATTTTCATTGAATTACGATGAAAAACGGTAAATAATATTGTCCCGTTTATACGGGGCTTTTTTCTTTCGGAGGCACAATGCTTTACCGTCTAGCCAGAACTGGCTTTTTCCAACTCGATGCCGAGAAGGCACATGATCTTGCAATCAAGAACTTCCAACGCTTTAACGGCACACCACTTGATCTCTTTTACCGCCAACAGTTACCAACTCGTCCAGTTGAGTGTATGGGTCTAACATTCCGTAACCCTGTTGGTCTTGCGGCTGGTTTAGATAAAAACGGCGAATGTATTGAAGCATTTGATGCCATGGGCTTTGGCTTTGTCGAAGTCGGCACTGTAACGCCACGACCACAACCAGGTAATGATAAACCACGCTTATTCCGTTTAGTGGAAGCAGAAGGGATCATCAACCGCATGGGCTTTAATAACCTAGGCGTTGATAATTTGATCGAGAATGTTAAACGAGCAAAATTCAATTGTGTTCTCGGAATTAATATCGGTAAAAATAAAGATACGCCAATTGAGAAAGGGGCAGAGGACTACCTGATTTGTATGGAAAAAGTGTATGAGTATGCTGGCTATATTGCAGTAAACATCTCATCGCCAAACACTCCAGGTCTTCGTTCACTTCAATATGGTGAAGCGCTTGATGAACTGCTTTCCGAATTAAAAGCGAAACAAGCGGAGTTATCAGAGAAGTACAACAAGTATGTCCCGTTAGCATTAAAGATTGCGCCAGATTTAAGTGACGATGAAATCTGCCAAATCTGCGATTCTTTATTGAAAAACAATATAGATGGTGTGATCGCGACTAACACAACTTTGGATCGCACGATCGTAGAAGGGATGAGACACGCCAATGAGGCAGGTGGCTTGAGTGGTCGCCCTGTGCAATCACGCTCTACGGAGGTCGTACGTAAGCTTCATGAAGAGCTTGGAGACAAACTTCCAATTATCGGTGTTGGTGGTGTAGATTCCTATGTTGCAGCCAAAGAAAAGATCATGGCAGGCGCTAAACTTGTTCAAGTCTACACTGGCTTTATTTACCACGGCCCAGGTCTCGTACGTGATATTGTTAAGAATCTTTAACATATACATCAAAAACTACTGAAAAATCAGTACCTGTTACATAAAAAAGAGGACTTTGTTTCCTCTTTTTTTTTATCCGTTCGTTTGTAGAATTTAAAAATCACGAGTAGGTAATTAAGCGTCTTACCTCTTTACCACTGATTTAACTAGTCAAGAGAGAACGGAATAATGCTTAAACCCAGCGACAAATGGAATTGGTATTTTGACGAGCAAAAAGCTTGCTTAATGCTGGATCTGGGGGAGGAAATGATTTTCCAAACCAATCTATCCCGAAAATTGTTGGTTAACTGTGCCTTCTCAAACAGTGAATTTACCGTTGATGACGCCAGCGCATTTCAAACGTTTAATGAGCGCATTCGCTGTCTCGATATCAGTGAATATCGCCAAGCTGAATTAACACTGTATTGTGTTGCTGCAAAGCGTTTTCATAAACCTGTACAGCCTAAGAGCTGGTTCTTCGATGCACAGTCCTCTGATTATGAACCTCAAGAAGGGGACATGGTCTTCCTCACAAATCAATATTCTGATGGTATGTTCATCGTTCTAGAACCAGGCGAAACATCGAGCTTATGTGCTTATGTTAACCAAGAAGCCTTTGTTCTTGATGGCAATAAGGCGCTTCAATTTGGGCAGCCGATTAAAGTAATGCATGATCGCATGGCTTGTGCAAACCACCTCTTTGCAATGACCCCTATGGCAATGGTGGGTTAAAGCTGTTTAATTTTTCTTTATTTCGTTCCTTTGTTTGCCTTAATCGACCTTACTGGGTCGATTTTTTTTGTCCTTTCCTCTGACACTCCAATCCGAAAGACCATGAAACTGTTTGTTTTCTATGCATGCAAACATGAAGCTGGTCACTTTTATTTTACTTATTTCAATTTGATTACTCCTTTAATTAGGCAACCTAGCGCCTAAAACAACCCTATCTATTCCCCTATAAAGGGCATTTGTAAGTAATTTACATCAACCAATCCAAGCTGGTGTATACCAAAATGCATGTAAATAAGTATTCACTTCTTCTAAAGGAAACAAAATACGTTCATAAATGAAAAACATTCAAACTAAAGATGTTGAAAGTTTTAGATCATTTGAGTGGTGATGATTTGAACTAACGGGTGGGAAAATACCTTTAAAAACGAGGCATTGATCGTAAAGTCAGGTATAATTGAAGCCATTTTTTATCAGCGAAAGAACACTATGAATCAATATCTCGCGGTAACTTCAAATGGCATGGAAAATTTGCTTGTTGAAGAACTGACTAAACTAGGCATTGAAAATGCGAAACCAGTACAGGCAGGCGTAAAATTTAAAGCGACAAACGAACAGGTTTATCGCTGTTGTTTGTGGAGCCGTTTAGCGTCTCGATTTGTACGTGTTTTATCTGAGTTCACGTGTAACAACGACATGGACTTGTATCTATCCACTTCCACTATTAACTGGGTTAACCAATTTCATAGCTCTAAACGCTTTGTTGTGGACTTTAACGGCACAAACCGTGAGATTAGAAATAGCCAATACGGGGCTATGAAGGTCAAAGATGGCATCGTAGATTGCTTTGAGAATAAAGGCTTGCCACGTCCTAATATCAGCAAAGAACGCCCAGATATTCGTATTCACGTTCGTTTGCATAAAGATAAAGCGTTGCTTGGGGTAGACATGGTAGGTAGTGGTCTTCATCAGCGTGGTTATCGACCAGAATCGGGTCGTGCGCCATTACGTGAAACGCTTGCTTCTGCGATTATCATGCGTTGTGGCTGGGATGGGCATCAACCATTACTCGATCCAATGTGTGGTTCTGGTACTTTGCTTATTGAAGCGGCAATGATGGCAGCCAACATGGCACCTGGCGTTAAGCGCAAACAATGGGGCTTCGAAGTTTTGGAAGACTTTGAACCGGAGACCTGGGCTGAGATTAAATCAGAGGCTAATGTTCAAGCTAGACGGGGTGTCAAGAAAGTTGACGCTAAGTTTTTTGGATTCGATAACGACCCCAAAGTATTAAAAGTCGCTCAAGAAAACGCCCGCAGAGCAGGTGTTGAAGAGTTGATTGAGTTTGCGCAAGGTGATGCTGCAACTATTACTCGTCCCGCAGGATTTGAACACGGTGTTATCGTTTCAAACCCACCTTACGGTGAGCGTCTAGGAACTGAGCCGGGGCTGATTGCGCTCTATACCGCATTCGGTGGACAGCTAAAATCTGAGTTTGGCGGATGTAAAGCATCTATCTTCTCTAGCTCGGACGAGCTCTTGAGTTGCCTTCGTATGCGCGCTGATAAACAGTTTAAATTGAACAACGGTGCGTTACCGTGTCACCAAAAGAACTACAGCATTGCCGAGCGCAGCGCTGATGAAGTTAAAGGTGCAGATACTAACGTTCAAATCGCACCAGACTTCTCAAACCGTTTGAAGAAAAACATTGGCAAGATTGGCAAGTGGGCTCGTAAAGAGAAACTAGACTGCTATCGTATCTACGATGCAGACCTTCCAGAATACAACGTAGCGATCGACGTGTACGGCGATCAAATTGTGATTCAAGAGTACGCAGCACCTAAGAACATCCCTGAAGAAAAAGCCAAGCGTCGTCTAACGGACATTATCCGTGCGACGATTCAGGTGACCGGTGTTGAAGCGAACAAAGTTGTACTGAAAGTTCGTGAGAAGCAGAAAGGTCGAAGCCAGTACCAAAAATTAGGTCAGGTATCAGAGACGCTCGAAGTAAACGAGTACGGTGTGAAGCTGATCGTGAACCTTCATGACTACCTAGACACAGGCCTGTTCTTGGATCATAAGATCACTCGTCGTCGTCTTGGCGAAATGGCACAGGGTAAAGATTTCCTTAACTTGTTTGCTTACACTGGTAGTGCAACGGTGCACGCTGCAGTTGGTGGTGCGCGTTCCACTACAACTGTCGATATGTCAAACACCTACTTGAACTGGGCGAAAGACAATATGCAGCTTAATGGCTGTGTAGGGCGCCAACATAAATATGAACAAGCGGACTGTTTGCAATGGCTAGAAAACGCAAAAGGTGAGTACGACTTGATCTTTATTGACCCACCTACGTTCTCTAACTCTAAGCGTATGGAAACATCATTCGATGTACAACGTGACCACATTAAGCTAATGAAGAACCTCAAACGTTTACTGAGAAGTGAAGGCACAATCGTATTTTCAAATAACAAACGTCACTTCAAGATGGATGAAGAATCACTCGCTGAATTGGGTTTGAAGGCTCAGAATATTTCTTCTCAAACGTTACCATTAGATTTTTCGCGTAATAAACAGATTCATAACTGTTGGCTAGTAACGCACGCGTAGTATAAACAAAAGGATTAATACGTGCTGATATTGTATAGCACGGAGGGATGCCATCTTTGTGAGATGGCATTTGCTCTAGTAGACCAAGTCGGTTTGGCCGAGCAAACAGATATCATTGATATTGCGTTCGATGATGTACTATTTTCTCGTTACGGCGTCACAATACCCGTATTAAAATATCAAGATTCTGAGTTGAACTGGCCGTTTGACTTAGAACAACTCACACATTGGTTGGATAATAATGGCATTACTTACCATTCATAACGCACAACTTGCATTTGGTGACCACCCATTGCTAGACAAAGCGGAGTTCGCTCTTCAAGAAAACGAACGCGTTTGTTTAGTTGGTCGTAACGGAGCAGGTAAGTCCACGTTAATGAAAGTGCTTGCCGGCGACATTTTGTTGGATGATGGCAAGATTCAAATAACTCAAGACGTAGTAGTTTCTCGGCTTGAACAAGATCCACCGCGCAATCAAGAGGGTACGGTTTACGAATACGTATCTGGCGGTTTGGCTGAAATCGGCGAACAATTGAAGATCTATCATGATCTTCTCGATCTTGTTGCTCAAGACCCAAGTGAGAAGAACATTAACCGTTTGGCGAAAGTTCAAGAGCAACTTGATCATTCTAACGCTTGGCGCTTTGATGACCGTGTTAAGAACGTACTTGGCGCTTTAAAACTAAGCCCAGAAACCAAACTGACCGATCTATCCGGTGGCTGGCAACGTAAAGCTGCTTTAGCTCGTGCGCTGGTTTGTGATCCTGATGTATTGCTTCTTGATGAACCAACAAACCATCTCGATGTGACAACGATCGAATGGTTAGAGAACTTCTTAAAAGACTTCAAAGGCTCGATCATCTTTATTTCTCACGACCGTGCATTCATCAAGTCGATGGCGACACGCATCGTTGACTTAGATCGCGGTCAATTAGCTTCTTTCCCTGGTAATTACGAACAGTATTTGAATGACAAAGAAGAAATGCTTCGCGTCGAAGAAATGCAAAATGCTGAGTTCGATAAGAAACTAGCGCAGGAAGAAGTGTGGATTCGTCAAGGCATTAAAGCACGTCGTACTCGTAATGAAGGCCGTGTTCGAGCCCTTAAAAAACTTCGTGAAGAGCGTCGTGACCGTCGTGAAGTTCAAGGTAAAGTTAACCTAAACATCGATGATGCTTCTCGTTCAGGTAAGATTGTATTTGAAGCAGAAAATGTATCTTTTGCTTACGAAGGCAAGACAATTGTCGACGACTTTAGCTTTAACATCATGCGTGGTGACCGTATTGCACTTATCGGACCAAATGGCTGCGGTAAGAGTACGGTACTTAAATTGCTACTAGGGCAATTGGAAGCGCAGTCTGGTCGTTTACACTGCGGAACAAAATTAGAAGTCGCGTACTTTGATCAGTACCGAGAGATTTTGGATCCAGAAAAGACAGTGATCGATAACTTAGCGGATGGGAAACAAGAAGTAATGGTTGGGGGACGTCAGCGTCATGCGCTGAGTTATCTTCAAGACTTCTTATTTGCACCTAAGCGCGCCAGAACCCCGGTTAAGGCACTTTCTGGTGGTGAGAAAAACCGATTATTGCTAGCCCGTATCTTGTTGAAACCAAACAACTTACTTATTCTTGATGAACCAACTAACGATTTGGATATCGAAACGTTGGAACTTTTAGAAGAAATGCTTGCCAATTATCAGGGTACATTATTGTTAGTGAGTCACGACCGTGAGTTCGTAGACAACACAGTAACAACCAGCTGGATTTTTGAGGGTAACGGTATAATCGAAGAGTTCGTTGGTGGTTATCATGATGCTAAACAGCAGCGTGACCAAGTTCTTGCTTCGCGCAGTCAGGTTGAAAAACCAACGAAGAAAGAGAAAGTGGTTGAGGAAACTCCCAAAACTACGCAACCTAAGAACAATTCGAAGAAGTTATCGTATAAGCTGCAAAGAGAATTAGAGGCTCTACCAGCTAAACTTGAACAATTAGAGTCGGATATCGAGAGCCTTCAGGAGCAAGTGAACGATCCAGAGTTCTTTGCTAAACCTGTAGAGCAAACTCAGCCGGTATTGGAACAGCTTGCTGCACTAGAGCAGGAGTTGGAAATCGCATTCGAGAGATGGGAAGAACTCGAAGCAATGCAACAGGATAGTTAAGAATTCAATGAATTGTAGTAATAAATTCAAATTGACCGCCATTGCAATGATGGTTGGTACCACAATGAACGCACAGGCGGCATTGTATCAAGTTGTTGAGGTTTCACCTCAGGATCATGGTTCAAACGGTGACTACCAAACGGCTTACGGGGTTGCAATTCAACAGGGCGACGCAGGTACAGATCCTTCAACAGGTTCACCTTTCGCTTTAGGCTGCTTTGATGCAGCAGCAAACTGCACGCCAGAGCAGTTTAAACTTGCAATGGAAACTCGCACTACACCGATTTCAGCGACACAAGCCGTGGATGGGAACAGCTATCGTGAAGAAATCCCATTCGGATTAGACGCTGGCTTTTATTACATCCAAGAACTCAAAGACTTTGAGCGTTACTGTTACAACCAGCTTCGCTATTCCACCTGTGACTCTTGGGCTTCAGTAAACTGGACGCCGTGGAATAAAGAACGTAGTAAAGACTTTACTTCTAATGCGTTAGCGTTCATAGAAGAAGATTCTGCTGCTTATAAAAATGAATATAACAATGTTATCAACCAGCTTACCGAGGATGGTGCAGCTGTCGGTAATCAGAGTAAAGTTAGCACAGAAAATACTTCTACATTAGAAACACGAAATACCGTAGTTGCACCAGTAGAGCCAAATATTCTTACTGGCGATGGTGACGCAAGTGTTGTGCAAAGCCATGCTTGGAGCACAGACGGCAATTTTACTGTTGGCAGTGTTTCTCGAACAGCAAGCAATACCAATGGATCTCACCACACATCAAAAGCAGCGATTTGGGATCAAAGCGGAACCGTCAGTGAATTGGCTTGGCCAAGTGGCACATCTAAAGATGGAGAAAGGTTAGCTCAAGGGAGCATGCGTGACCTTGTCACTGATGGAACTACGGTCTATGGCGTAGGTTACAACACTTACAGTGATGATAACTACCTGAATGCGACTGTTTTTGTCGGAACTTTAGAAGCCGAAGGTAGCGTTGAAAACGCAACTTGGAAAAACAAAGTTGTTGTAGGAGCTAGACAGCGTGAGGGTGATGATACGGTTCATACAAACTCACGATTAACCGACGTTAACTCTAATTTTGTTGCTATTGGTGAAGCAAAACGTTCGGGCGGATACTTAATGCCAACGGGCTCTGCTCCGAATCGTCTCTTTATCGTAGATGATGTTCGTAAGGATTCTATTAGCGCTTTTTACCCAACTACTGGCATTTTCTTTAGCGGTGCGGGCGGTAAGATGGGCGGTATCAACTCTTACAATGAAATCGTCGGGCAACTTGATGCAGAAACGACTCGTGAAGACGATGGCAAGCCACGTCGTAAGCGCGGTTTTATCTATCCATATAGCGTAGGTGGCGAGACTAGTGAACGTGCTGCAACATTATTCAATGGAAAAGCTTGGTTCCTAGACAGTTTGACTAACGGCGGTGATTACTCTGAACAAAACAATCAGTTCCGTATTATCGACGCAACTGATATCAATGATGCAGGTGTGATCTCTGGTACTGCTATGAAATGTGCAGGTGGTTATAGTACAACAGCAAACAATGCGACATGTAGCTCTGAAGAGCAAATTGTAGCAGTCAAACTAGTACCTATTGCTGACGCAACTAAGGACGACATCGTATCTCGAAGCATTGACTCAACGACGACAGAGCGTCAAGGTGCAGGCCTTGGTTGGTTAGCTTTGACCATGCTTGGATTGTTTGGGTTCCGTAGAAAATAGTTAAAAATCGTCAGTAATTTTTAAATCAAGCAGAGGCTCACACATTTGAGTCTCTGCTTTTTTTATGCCTTGAGAAATTGCCTACTTTGATCGATTCTTATAAGTGGAGTCATAAAAACTCCATCAAAGTTTCACAATAACAGCTGTACGTTAGTAAATGGACCTGTATGAGGAATTAACTATGAAGAGAC
This sequence comes from Vibrio sp. 1288, assembly GCF_033344475.1. Lineage (NCBI taxonomy): Bacteria > Pseudomonadati > Pseudomonadota > Gammaproteobacteria > Vibrionales > Vibrionaceae > Vibrio > Vibrio sp. 1288. The sequence goes on along the minus strand of NZ_JAWPOX010000055.1, from coordinate 9,896 downwards.
AAAAGCGTGATCGCCTAGAACGAGCTCAATCTCAAGGCTACAAAGCTGGATTGAATGGAAGGTCTCAAGAGGCTTGCCCATATCAACAAGTTGATGCTCGGTCGTATTGGTTAGGTGGTTGGCGTGATGCCAGAGATGAAAGACAATCTGGTCTCTACAAATAAACTCTCCACATACAAAAAGAAGGATTCGAAAGGGCTCTACGGAGCCTTTTCTACATTATAGGGACATAGGGAAGTAGGTTAACACTCGATAACAAAAAGGCTCTTAAATAGGAGCCTTAATAAATCGATTAAAATCGTGATTAGAAGCTTGAAGTGTCTTGGAACAAGCCAACTTTCAAATCTTTTGCTACGTAGATTTCTTTGCCGTCCACACATACACGACCGTCAGCCAAACCCATCACAAGCTTACGGTTTACAACGCGTTTCATGTGGATTTCGTACGTCACTTTTTTCGCTGTTGGCAGGATCTGACCTGTAAACTTCACTTCGCCAACACCCAGAGCACGACCTTTTCCTTTGCCACCAACCCAGCCAAGGAAGAAACCAACAAGTTGCCACATCGCATCAAGGCCAAGACAACCCGGCATTACAGGGTCGCCAGGGAAGTGGCAGTCAAAGAACCACAAATCTGGAGTAATATCCAATTCCGCCAAGATCAAACCTTTACCAAAATCGCCTTCAGTCTCAGACATTTTAGTAACACGATCCATCATTAGCATGTTTGGCGCAGGAAGCTGAGGGTAACCAGGCCCAAACAGTTCGCCTTGGCTAGAAGCAAGTAGATCGTCACGGTTATAAGAATCACGTTTGTTTTGCATTATCAATTACTCCAATTTTTGATAGCTGCATCTTAGTGAACACGTGTACGCTAAACAACTCCGATCAGTACTAGACAAACCAGTTTTTGATGCGCTGCACAATTCCTTCTGGATGCTCATGTCTTTCAAAGTTTTCAATACGTTCCGCTATTTTGCCAATAATGCTATCGTCTTCACCTCTAAAAGGTTTATTCATTACAATCGGAATAGCTTCATCTACGGTAGAAACGGACCAAATATGGAACTCACCATTTTTAATGCTTTCTATTACATCTTTATGTAATGCAAGGTGTTTAAGGTTTGATTTTGGCATCACAACACCTTGATTTCCTGTAAAACCTTGATGTTTACAAACCTGATAAAAGCCTTCAATTTTTTCGTTCAAGCCACCGACGGCTTGCACTCGACCAAACTGATCAACAGCTCCTGTAACCGCAACTTTTTGATTAATTGGAGATTCAGATAAAGCACTCACCAAGCAACAAAGTTCTGCAAGAGATGCGCTGTCACCATCAACTTCACTATAAGACTGTTCAAATACGATGGAGGCTGAGTAAGGCAGTGGTTCATCCAGTTTCAGAGCAGAGCTCAAGAAAGCTTGCATAATCATCATGCCTTTTGCATGTAGATTGCCTCCAAGCTCAGCTTTGCGCTCAACATCGGAAACATCGCCATCACCAAAATGAATTACACAAGATATTCGTGCAGGCTCACCATAGCTGACAGGGTGCCCAGCCATATCAATAACGGTTAGGCCATTGATTTGACCAACTTGTTCCCCAGTTGTCTCAATGATGACTTGGCCATCTAAAATATCGTACACGGCACGCTGAGGAAGGTAAGATTCTCGGTAATACTTATCGTCAATCGCTTTATCTAACGACTTGTAATCTAATGCGTGGCCATCACTGAACTGGCTAGCAAGCGTTAGAAGTTGAGAGTGCCACATTACTCCTAAAGGCAGATAATGTTGATCTTCAGTAAATCTCATACCGGCTAGCAACAATCTTCTAAAACCACATTCAGTTAAGTGAGGCAGCTGATATTGAGAACATATCCAGTTCACTAAACCAAAGTAATCTGTCAAATTCTGCTCTGACAGATGAATATCTTCTTCAACTTCCGTATACATGGCAAAGCCAGAACAGAAGTCTTCATCGATGTATTCTAGCTCTGCTAACTGACTTCTTTCTCCTGTTACAATCAGTTTTACATCATAAGCTTTAGCTTGCGGTACTGAAGTAGGTAAACGAGTAGGGCTTAGGTTCAGTGGCTCGATAAGGTTTTGTTGAATTGCAGACTTTATATTTGGCCAAAGCCCTGGGTTAGCCAAAATTAGATTAGCCGGTACTATTAAGTAACCGTTATCTGCCTGTGAAATTAAACCAGGTTGGAAGGCAATATCACCACTTACATCAACACTGTAACGGTCAAATAAACGTTTGGCATCAAGTGATTCCGACAAAACTATCGCAGCGTTAGACTGGCTCTGAAGAGCTTTACTGATGAACTCTCTATATACAGAATTATCTACGCAGTTAATGAGTAGTACTCGCGTCAATCCGGAAATTTTTGAAAAACGAGATATCGTTGCCGACATTCTCGGTTGGAGATCAGTAAAAGACTTCTTTGTTAACGAAGATGCAGACTTTAAAAGTGCTTCGTACTGCTCAAGTGAAGGTGTTACGTCTTGCCAATTAAGTTGGTTCATTAAAATTCATCGTAATTCAATCTTGCCGACATTATAACGAAACGGACTATAACACCCTAGCACCAATTTGGTTTGCTCTCGGCATTCATCTCTCAATGAACAATACTTAGACAAATGAGTGATCAACATCGATACTTCTAAGAGTTTTATTTGCCCAAGTAAACCATCTGGGTTACGCTGTCACTAGGTTATGTTTATGGGTCGGAACAAATGAAATATCAGCAGCTTGAGAATCTAGAATGTGGGTGGAAATGGAAGTATCTCATCAAAAAATGGAAAGATGGTGAAGCGATTACCCGACATATTGATACAAGCGAAGCAGATGCAGCGGTCGCAGAACTAAAACGCCTTGAACACGAGCCTACACTTGTCTTAGCTTGGATAGAAAACCACATGTCAGAAGAGTTAGATAATAAACTCAAGCAGGCTATCCGAGCGAAACGGAAACGTCACTTCAATGCAGAGCAAGTCCATACAAAGAAGAAATCCATTGATTTAGATTACCGAGTTTGGGAAAAGCTTTCTAGTAGAGCGAATGAACTTGGTTGTACGTTATCTGACGCAATTGAATATTTGCTTTCCGAAGCGTCGAGAAGTGAAAAAGCGAGTCAAAAAGTTACCTCAATTAAAGAGGATTTGAGTAAATTGCTATCTAGCTAGGATAGGGAGTGCCAAATGTTATATGTAATCTTAATTGCAGCCATCGTGATCTTTTGGTTGATCGCAGTCGATAGGCCGGTGTTAAAAGTAAAGTTCGATAATGGCCATATTAGTAACGTAAAAGGGCATCTACCTCCTTCTTTCAAACACAACTTACAGGATATTAGTGAGCATAACCCGTTTACTGGTGAAATGAAGGTGTATAGCCAACGAACAGGAATGCGCTTAAGCTTTTCCAAAGGCATTCCCAAAAAAGTTCAACAGAGGATTCGTAACGTTTTTCCGCACCAGGGCTTCAAAGCAAACAAAGGCAAGAAGCGCGCTTAATTACATATCAGTTACTTCATCATGTTAAATGGGACGCAATGTGGCGTCCCATTTTCGTATCTACAGAAAAATTACTTATCATCGAACAATCAACAACATAAACGGACCAAAACGATGAGATACGTTGTAACTTTAATGGTATTGATCTTTGCAAGTAATTCAGTTTTTGCTGACGATTCAGAAACGAACCTGTTGGCTAAAAAGATTAAGACTAAGCTTCAAAAGAAAGTAGACAATAAGTTTGATGGCTATCAAGGTTATTGTGACGTCATGATAGAAATGGAGCACAAAAGTAAAAACGCAGTAATAAAAAGAGTAACCAGCAGTGGTGACCAAAAAGTGTGTAGGTACGTTAAGTCCAACTTGAAGAAAGGAAAACGCTATCGTTACAAATACCCCGAAAAGTACATTCGCCTCCATATAACCACAGGCTTATAAATGTTTCAGAACGCAACTGAGCTCGTGATTTTTGGCAGATTTCGTTGCGGAGCGATTAGAGCGTTTAGCTGATTTTTGCTGTTGTACGAGGCGAGTATGAAAGGCTTTTTTGTTTGGTAGCGCTTAAGTTAGTAATCGTGATGCCATTGAATGGCAAATTCAGTGAGTTGGCCATCATCACCATACATAGATTGATTCAGGTGCTTACGGAAGAACACGCCAGTAAGTCGAGGACTAAGCGCGCATCAATTTTCAATAAGAGATTTGATTTGCTTCGTAAGCATAACCACAAACCAAACTAGCGATTGCAAGTCCACAGAAACCTCGGTTAAAGCCTCAAAAGCAAACAATGTTGTTAATCTTAGGAGGACATTCTGGCCAATTGGTGACAGCTCAACAAATTTTGACAGGAATTGCTTTGTTAGAGATTGGAGCATTAACAGACTTAGAAGCCGCGGGGCAAGTATTAAAATATGCTAGAGCACTAAAGAAAATGATGTAAAAAGGCTCCGCAAGGAGCCTGATAATCTTAAAGTGTACTAATTGATACCTGATCTGACACTTACCCACTTTTCGACTCGGTGCCTGTCAGATTATATCTGGGCTAGATTCTTTTCAGCCCAGATTGATTTCCCATCCTCTAATGTCTCTATTGGCGTTCTGCCACAGCATATTTTTCCTTGATGAGTACGATGATATTGTAGTAGTCCATCCATTCGTCCAGATCTTTCTGTAATTCTTCCATTGAGCCATACAGTTTCTTTCTGAACGTCACTTGGTAGAACTCATTCAATATGGTCTTGTGGAAGCGTTCGAAGATACCATTTGTCTGTGGTGACATCGCTTTAGTTTTAGTGTGGTCGATATCATTAATGGCCAGATAGAGCTGGTAATCACGTTGTTCAACACGACCACAGTATTCAGTGCCTCGGCCAGTCAATATTCGCAGCATTGGTAGCTCATGCGCCTCGAAGAACGGTAAAACCTTATCATTCAACATATCTGCAGCGGTGATTGGTGTTTTTGTCTCGTAGAGTTTAGCGAAGGTGATTTTGCTGTAGGTATCAACGAACGTCTGCTGGTAGATGCGTCCAACACCTTTAAGGTTGCCAACACAAAACGTGTCTTGAGAGCCGTGGTAGCCTGGATGCGCTGTTTCTATCTCACCGCAAGCCTCGTCATCATGCTTCTTGCGTTCAAGGGCTGCAACTTGCTCTTCCGTTAGAATGATACCGTTCTCAGCGACCTGTGTTTCTAACGCAATAAGGCGCTTTTTGAAGCTTTCTAGGTCCATTACGAAGCCAGATTGAGAAGGCCAGCTTTGTGTTTGATGATTGGATTGTTAGTATGAAGCATGAGAGTTACCTCTTATTGTCCTTGATTAGTGATTAAGCACCTTTAATCAAAGTGGGTAACTCTCTTCTTTTCAAATTGGAGTCTCAGATCTAGTCTGAACTAATACAAAAATTCTGATGAATCAATCTTCAAATACATCGAGTAGATTTGTATCGAACGAAAGCCCCTTTAAATTGTGCTCTTCACATAACGATATGAGTTTGTCATCACAATAAATTGACGTACAACCTTCATCTTTTGATTTAAAGACATATTTATTTGAAAGATCGCTTTCTATAAATGCCAGTTTCTCTAATAATCCTTGTTCTCCGTCAATGTCTTCAAATTTGATTTTCTGCTTGTCTTCTTCTCCAAAGGACATCACGTTGAACACGGTAAAACTTTCATCATCGATTGTAATCGGTAAGAACTCACCGTCAGAATCAATTACATCTCGTACTACCTGATATGCATTTTCTCTCAAGACAAGAAATGTTCTCCATTTAGATATGTCTGGGATTGCTTCAGCAAATTTAAAGTGTTGAGTAAATGTTGCATATTCATTTACCCAAACATCTCTCAAGCTGGTTGAATCAACAGGGGCTCTTCGAAGTCGTCTTAACAACTTAAAGTCATCTGAATCGAGAGCTCGCTTATAAGGGTCATGCTCTAAGACCTTAAATTCTCGAGGTTTACTTTTTAATTTGTATACAGTCATACAGTAGGTTTCCAGTTAGCATCTTTCTTCTCAAGAATTTTCTCAGGATGAGAACTATCTTGTATTTGCTTTCTTGTATTTGCTTTTTCAGCAGTTAAGCAGTGTGGACTTAAATACATTTTCACTATGCCTAATTCTTCCAAGCGTGCCAATCCAGTTCTGATAATTTGTACCATGTATTCGTGAATGAGGTGGAGCTTTTGGAGTAGTGTAGTGATCTTTATAAGCACTGGATCTAGGTAACCAAACACCATTAATTGCATCATTAATACCTATACCAAATTCGAACATTTGTAATTTTGCATCAATCATCGCAGTTACCTTACCGTTTCCCATCACAATCTGATGTGCTGCGTGATTTGGGCTAGGTTGAGGTTCTGCTACGGCATAAAGTATGCGAGACAAGTGCCGGTAGCTTATTCCAAGAATGGATGTGGCTTCTCGGCACTTTAACTTATTGTTTAACACATCTTGGATAATGGAGAAACGGTGCAATTCATGGTAGTTCATCGTAACTAACTTCCTAAATACCTCCAAGCAAACATAGGACAGATTCACTTGGAAATACTAGGACATTATCGCTTTGGGCTTACACTATTAGTGCGCATTATGTATATTATGTTAAATTAAATATCGCCGTACGCTAAATGTTGTCTGAGTATGCTCCTATTCCCCTGCAGATTTTAAATTTAAGGGCCTTACTGTGAGCATTAAACATAATGGTTATTTACCATAAAATACTTAATATAGATCTTAATAATCTATCGATTGTTAAGATCTATATTAACGCCTTTTTGCTTATTGAAATGACTGTATAGCTTCAAAGATATCTTGTCTTCTAACTGGCTTGGAAATGAATCCGTCCATGCCGGCATCCAGGCATTTATCTCTATCGCTTTCTAACGCATGTGCAGTTAACGCTATAATTGGGGTCCTGAGACCTTTATCTCGAATAAGTCTTGTTGCGGTAATTCCATCCATCACTGGCATCGAGACATCCATGAGAATCAAATCGATTAAATCCTCATTCTCTTCTAAAAATGTTAATGCCTCTGCTCCATGGCTTGCGATATGAACATTATGGCCAAGCTTATTTAAGATAAGCTTTATTACGAACTGATTCGACTCGGTATCTTCTACGACGAGAAGTTCCATTGCTTTTGTCGGTTGATTGTTTTCGATTCTAACTGGACGATTTTGATTACAACGAGTCAAAACTGGAATCGAAATCGTAAAGGTTGAACCAACATGCTCATCACTTTTAACGGCAATCTTGCCACGCATCATTTCAACTAAATGCTTGGTTATTGCGAGCCCCAGTCCTGTACCACCGAAGCGTCTCGTGATGGAACGGTCTCCTTGATGAAATGCCGTAAACAAGTGCTCTTGCTTTGCTTTAGATATACCAATTCCAGTGTCAGATATTGAGATCACAAGTTCAGCATCTCGCTCAGATACAGAAACTTTTACTTCACCTTCGTCTGTAAACTTTATTGCATTCCCTATTAGATTAAACAGAATTTGAGATAACCGCGTGGAGTCAATCCAAAATTGTTTGTCATTAGTGACAGTACAGTTGAGCTTGAATTTAAGATTTTTCTTCTTAGCTATTTTTTTTTGCTGAGAAATAACAAAAGTGACAGTGTCTCTTAAGTTAATCCATTGTTCATTGAGCTGAAAGCGACCTGACTCGATTTTAGAAAGATCAAGAATGTCACTGATTATCGCGAGAAGTAACTCTGCAGAGCACTCCATTTGGCTCAAAGCATCAATTTGTTCTTCTGACAAGGTTGATTGCTTCAATATATCCAGCATTCCAAGAACGGAATTTAAAGGGGTTCTTATTTCATGACTCATCATCGCTAAGAACTCCGACTTAGACCGGTTCGCAAGCTCTGCTTCTTCTCTTGCTTTAGCGAGCTGAGTTGTTCTTACTTCAACGATACGTTGTAACTTCTCTTTGGTCTCGATATCAATGACCGCCCTTTCAATTAAGGGACGAAAGCGCCTCAAGGTTTCCTTATTCTCTATGCTAAAGTGCCCTTTCTGAGCTCCAATAAGTAGGATTACGGTTTGCGTTACTTCTGAACGTATACCAGTTAAAACGACCGAGTTTACATGGCTTTTTATAAAGCTGTTTAAGTTAACAAACTCAGCGAGTTTATCTGGCTCGAACAGTAGAATGCATTCACCATTGAGAGCTCTTTGATAGGTGTTACCGTGTAACCAGGATACATTATCAAATACGCTATTAGTTGATATCAATGTCTTGAAGGGATATCGTTCACCATCACGAGTCAGTACAATAAAATCATCGAAGTTGATGTACTTTTTGAGGACATTGTTTAATCCCGTAAATATCTCATGCCGATTCTTTGCCTCACTCATCGCAGATATCGCGGAAAGAATGGCCTTGTTTTCATCAGCGAGTAGTCGTTCTTTTTGTCTAGCCTGCTTTAGCTCAACTAACGCTTCTTGAAGCGCTTCCTGTTGATATATGTCTAAGTATTTATCTTTCATAAGGTTTATGGAATATAGCCGATGAAATCATCAGGTTTCCATGTCCATTCTCACCACCAATAAATCTACCTTGCTCGCCGAAAGTAAAAGGGCAAATAAAAGGCAAATGTTCTAGTTCTTGGTTAATTTGTTCACAAACGCTATTCATGTCTTGCATTAAGTGCAACATGGGACCCGCGCAAAAGATATTTATCACTCCAATTTTTCGAGACTCTTCTAATTTTTGGTTAAAAGCGGCATTGACGACTTTTGCAGCGCGCGCAACGAGATGCTCACGACTTCCTTTCATTAATGTGAGCTCGTCACCCTCTTCTATTCGTGTAAACAACTCGATTCCACCATCTGGCGTCTCACGGATCGGATGGGATAACTTGTAATATGGGCGATCATAGAGATGACCTGCGATCCGCCCTAATGGATAAGCACTCGAGTTTGTAAACAGCATATTATCTTTACCTACTTGGTTATCCTGGTGATTTGTCCACCTTCTATAAACATTGAGCGCAGGCTCATTATCAATTTCAAGTAAGCATCTATCGTTGGTCTTGGTTGCAACACCTTTGATATTAGTTGGTGTATGCCCAGCGCTAAAAGCGATATCAACAGGTTGAGAGGAGTAAAAGAGAGTTAAGCTTAAACCTGAAGTTTGAGAGCCTTGGGCGGTTATCACAGACCATTTCCCAGCGATGTTATTATCAGCGGCCGAACCACCAATAATTGGAATTAGAGTTCCAAATCTTTCATCTATAGACGCAATGATTGATTCCTCTTGCCCTGGTGTAGCATGAAGTAGAATTAAGTTTGGTACCTCTCCAACACGGTTTGCGTTCTCAAGGGCCATATCCAAAGCCTTGGTGACGCTGTCACCTAAGTTGTGATTAGAAATACCAGTACCATAAGCATGAGGACCTGTATCATAAACAGCAAGTGCCGCAATTACTGGTCCTGTATGAAAGCCCTGATCTGTCATCACGGCTTGACATGAACTGGCGCCATGAAAAGGCACACCAGGAAAATGCGCAAGAAACGCTTCTCGAATCAACTCGAAATTGTATTCTTCCGTGTAGTAACACATCACGTAAGACAAGTTCTGTTGTGTCAATTCGGACCTGAGCGTTTTTATCGCTGAGTCTTCATCTTTAATATGAGTAAAAACTGATTGGCAATGCATACGATTTTATGATTGGATATCACTCTGCTGTTATACCATTCCAACCAATTTTCTCTAGGTAAGAAGGTGTTAATTTCATTAATAAGTTACGATTATCTCGTGATAGATCGTATTTATAATGGCTATGTTCCCTTTAATTGTTGCTGAAGACTTAACATCCTGTTTTCATTAAGTTCTTCAGTAACTTCCATGT
>NZ_JAWPOX010000557.1:0-685 GCF_033344475.1 Vibrio sp. 1288 | reverse complement strand
TGATTGGACCGAAAAAAGCATCAGGTTTGATTCGTAGAGCGTTAGCGAATCTCGCTTGGCATAAAGATGCCCGGCTTTATGATCTTGGGACTGTCGTTTGCGATGATGACTTGTTAGAAGAAAGCCAATCACGCTGTGCAAACCTCATTTCAGAAGCGCTACCTCACACGCCAACTATCGTTTTGGGGGGCGGACACGAAATTGCGTGGGCATCGTTTTCTGGTCTAGCGGAATATTTCAAAACGCATCATCCAGAGAAAAAGCCAAAAATTGGCATCATTAACTTCGATGCACACTTCGATTTGCGCGCGTTCGAAAGTTCATTAGCGGATGTAAAACCAAGCTCAGGCACGCCATTCAACCAAATTCATCATTTTTGTCAGCGTAATGATTGGGCTTTCCATTACGCCTGTTTGGGGGTGAGTCGCAGCAGCAACACGCAAGCTTTGTTCCAAAAAGCAGACGAGCTGAACGTATGGTATGTAGAAGATAGTCAACTCAATTACTTGAATCACAGCTACCACCTAACCCAACTGCAACACTTTATCGACGATTGTGACTATCTCTATCTCACCATTGATTTGGATGTATTCCCAGCAGCAACCGCGCCAGGCGTAAGTGCTCCTGCGGCTAGAGGTGTAAGTTACGACACAATCGCACCTTTTTTAGAACGAATTCTTCACTA
>NZ_JAWPOX010000556.1:0-685 GCF_033344475.1 Vibrio sp. 1288 | reverse complement strand
CTAAGAGGAAATATCAAGCTATTAAAATACGGCGCACCAACAGAGATGTTTCCCAACCCTAGCAATTGATAAATCATCGGGTAGAACGTACCTAAAAAGACGATCGCCGTGGATATGACCAAAAGTCCAATGGACACACACACCATATAAGAACGACTAATCAAGGAACGTAATCTAAATGGTTTGATGGCATCTCCACGCATAATCAGTACGCCAAACGTCATCAATACTAACGCACTAAGCACAGCAAGCAGGGCTAAACCTTTGGTAGGATCCACAGCAAAAGCATGCACCGACGTTAATACGCCAGAACGTACGATAAATGTCCCGAGAATGCTTAAACTAAAGGTCGCAAACGCCAACGCGTATGTGCTCCACAACGCTCCCTGATTTTTCTTTGCTAATACCCCGCTGTGCAGGAGTGCAGTGCCGGTTAACCACGGCAATAAAGAGGCATTTTCTACTGGGTCCCAAAACCACCAGCCTCCCCAGCCAAGTTCATTGTATGCCCACCAAGAGCCGACGAGGATACCAACAGTCAGGGTTCCCCAGGCAAAATACGCGGCCTTTCGCGTACAACGGTACCATTCATTGACAGGCCGTTTGCTTAATAACGCCGCAAGTGCAAACGCCAAAATGGCGGAATAGCCAACGTAACCTAAATATAAAAGTGGCGGATGAATGA
>NZ_JAWPOX010000555.1:0-686 GCF_033344475.1 Vibrio sp. 1288 | reverse complement strand
ACGTGAGTTAGCTAAGTTAGAGAAATCTGGTATCGACTACCGCCTGCCTGTACCAGGTGCGAAAGTAGAAGATGGCAAGCTAGCAATGAACGTTCAGTTTCCTGGCGTGAAGCTTCAATACTCTCTAGACGGCAAAAACTGGCTGAATTACGTAGACAATGCTCGTCCAAATGTGAAAGGTGAAGTGTTCATCCGATCTGTATCGGCAACAGGTGAGAAAACAAGTCGTGTGACTAGCGTAAAATAACACGATTCTTGTAAGTTAATTTTTGGCAAAGCCTCAACGCATGTTGAGGCTTTCTTTATTTTTAAAGGAAATTAAGTGTGATCGAAGTCTTAATATTTTGCATTGATAAATAAGTTTTGGTGTTAAAGATAGAAATTAAATGTGAAGTGAGTCTGGTTATTTCGCCATTTATTAAATCGTTAGTTGTTGATGATCACATTTTATTTTTTTGACGAATTTTTATAAATCAACGCAAGTGTCTGTAATTAACAGTGTTTTTGTTATGGTTATAGAGTCGGGTTTGAACGAGATCACTTTTTAAACGGATTTATTTTCCATTGCGAATTAATTATTTCAGTATGGCCACCGCCACGGAGGCACATTCCAAGGCTTGCGATGATCGGGAAAAGAAGCCCATGGAACCATCGCATAACGTGAATAATTAAAGGCAGTAATTATG
>NZ_JAWPOX010000554.1:0-687 GCF_033344475.1 Vibrio sp. 1288 | reverse complement strand
CATCGTTAATGCGCTTAAAGTGGTCAATATCAAACAAAGCCAAACACGTCGTCGGTGTATCAGGATAACGTTCTACAATATTCGCGTAGTGGGTTAATTGTTCTTCAAACTTTCTGCGGTTCCACAGTCCAGTCAAACCGTCTTTCTCACTTAAGTTGCGCAGCTGCTCTTCCAACGCTTTACGTTCAGAAATATCCACCAGCGAAGTGATGTAATAGCTGATTTTACCGGACTTTGTTAAGTTCGCTTGGATACGCATGATCGCCGTAAACACATGATTCAATTGGGTACGGCAGCGTACTTCGCCTTCCCAAACATTCTCGCGCCCTAACTTATTCCAAATGTTTAGCGTCTCTTCGAGGTCTTCAGGAAGCAAAATCAGGCTGTGGGCATTCGAGCCTTTCACTTGTTCGGTAGAATAACCCATCATGTTTTCAAACTCTTGGTTGACCATGATGATGCGGAGCGATGCGTCAGAAATCATGACGGCGGTCATACCATCGAGTGCGGCACGGGCTAACTTCGATTCCACACTATGACGACGGTAATGCAGCGCCAACGCGGTAATTGGCAAAGTGAAAACCAGCACAAGACTTAAGACAAACAAGGATTCTTGAATAAGGTCATTAATGTCGCGCGTCGCTCTTTTTGACAACTGCTCATTCGAGAGGTCGATGATGAGATGCA
>NZ_JAWPOX010000553.1:0-688 GCF_033344475.1 Vibrio sp. 1288 | reverse complement strand
GCCTAGCATTTGGTGCAGAACTGCCGATGATTGGCGTTTCAACATTGGCTGCGATGGCACAAGCAAGCTACCGCCTGCATGGTGCAACTGATGTCGCTGTAGCGATTGATGCGCGCATGAGCGAAGTTTACTGGGCACGTTATTCTCGCCAAGAAAACGGCGAATGGATGGGTGTTGATGAAGAATGTGTGATTCCACCAGCTCGTTTGGCGGAAGAAGCACAAGCTGACTCTAAAACGTGGACAACAGCTGGTACAGGTTGGTCTGCATATCAGGAAGAACTGGCGGGCCTGCCGTTTAACACTGCAGACAGTGAGGTATTGTACCCTGACTCACAAGACATTGTGATTTTAGCTAAGCAAGAACTAGAAAAAGGCAATACGGTTCCTGTTGAAGAATCTAGCCCAGTTTACCTGCGTGATAACGTGACTTGGAAGAGGCTTCGAGGCCGCGAATAATTAGGAAACAAATAAAGCCGGGGCGGTAGCCCTGTCTTTTTATGGAGCGTTATGGCGTCGATTAATGGTTTACCTCCTTCACTGATACCTGGTACCAACCGTACCAATAAAGTGGGTAAAAAAGGGCAGCTAAAGAAAGCTCAAAATCAGCAGTCTGTTGGTCAACCTTCAAAGGTGGCAAACGCAGTCGCGCATTCCATAAAACAAGTTGATGAGTCCCAAATTCATCG
>NZ_JAWPOX010000552.1:0-688 GCF_033344475.1 Vibrio sp. 1288 | reverse complement strand
AATGACTTGTTCTGCTTTTCGGACAACTGTCTTGCGGTTTGTTCAGCAAGTTTCGACTTTCCTGAACGAGCACCACCGAGAATTAACTGCTTCATATATTTTGATAAAACGCGATTAGAGTAAGGTAAACCAAGAGTTCAGAAAGCTGCTGCGCTGCACCTAAGCAATCGCCAGTAAAACCGCCAATGCGCTTAGTCAGCCAACGTTTGAATGCAAATCGAAATGCAAACAAAACGATGACGATAAATGATGTCTGCATTACTCCGAGAAAGAGCGAAGCCACGCCCGCAGTAAACAGCAAAATGGCAACTTCAGACGAGGACTGCTTGTTCGCAAGCGGCTTGCTTTTCGAGGTGTCACTGTCACTCACATAAGGCATGTCGTAAATTAGCGTTGCAGCGAGGGCACGACTCGTGGTGTAGGCCACAACAATAACGAGCCAAAAATCAGGCAAATGCACCAACTCGCTCCAAAGGACAAACTTCGCCAACAACGCCATCACTAATGTTGCGGCGCCATAAGTCCCGATGCGGCTGTCCTTCATGATAGAAAGACGACGTTCAACCGTCATACCGCCGCCAATGCCATCCGCCATATCAGTCAAACCATCTTCGTGAAAAGCACCGGTGAGCAACAGGCTGAACGCCATGGTTAATACAAGAGCAACGGAATCAGGGAAAATAAGTTG
>NZ_JAWPOX010000551.1:0-688 GCF_033344475.1 Vibrio sp. 1288 | reverse complement strand
TTATCGACCGTTTATGGTATCGATGAGGTTTTTCGCTTCTCGGCGAATGTCATCTTCACCGTAAACTATCGCCTCTTCTAACAGTTTGATCGCACCTTGAGGATCGTTCATTTCAAGATAGATTTTAGCAAGGTCCAACTTACCTGCTGCTTCTGCATTGGTATCTACATCAACGTCACCGATATCACCAATCACATCAGGGAACTCATTCAAACCGACATCGAGCATCAGTTCTTGCTCTTCAAACTCACCACCTTCTTTGTCCACTTGAGCCATCAGTTCATCAATAGTCATAAACTGATTTTTCTTAGGGTCAAAGTCATCAAGATCTTCCTGCTCGGCCCAGTTCTCTTGCGCGATTTCAGGTTGAGTCAGCGCTTCGCTCGAACTCCACACTTCTTGCTGGTCTTCAGGGACTTCTTCCGTAACCGATGGTTCAGGCATGTCTGATGCTGGCTTAAAACCATCCCAGTCATCACCGACATCCAACATGGTTTCGAAATCCATGCCTGCACTTGCAATGGTGTCGCTGTCGAGCTTGCCATCAAACGCTTCAGCACTTGGCTCATCTGCAAGCAAGTTAGCCATCGTTGATTCATCAAAGTCGTCTAACTCAGATGGAGATTCAATAGCAGTTGGCTGCGCTACCTCTTGATCAAAGCTGTTGTGAGCGAAGACTTCAAAAAGC
>NZ_JAWPOX010000550.1:0-689 GCF_033344475.1 Vibrio sp. 1288 | reverse complement strand
GTGACGTTATTGAACAAACGTTGCCTCGTCTACGTGAAATGTTGGCTCAACAAGGGATGCAACTGGCGGATTCCTCGGTTCAGCAGCAAAGCAGTGGACAACAGCAAAGTGGTTACGCAGCGGCTGAACAAAATGGCCAAGGCACGTCTGGACGCGGTTTTTCTGGCCAGTCAGACGAAAACTTTGATGCCGACGTGAATCTTGATTTGAATGTGGTTTCAAAGCGTGATGGAATTAGTTTTTACGCCTAATGTCGTAACCTCAACCATCTTGAACAAGAACAAATAATTAGAGAAAACAATGGCAGAAGAACAGCTACAAGGTGCCGATGCACCAAAAGGTAAAAGCAAGCTACTGATCATCATTATTGCAGTCGTGGTTCTGCTCGGTGGTGGTGGCGCGGCGGCGTTCTTTTTGATGGGATCGGATGATTCGGCTCAAGCCGCAGAGGCAGAGTCACAGCAAACACAGGCCGCAGCGGCTAACCCAATTGCGTACGTGAATCTTCCGCAACCGTTCATTTTTAACGTGACGGGTGACCGTCGCGATAGACTGGTGCAAATCAAAGCGCAGCTTATGGTACGTGGCTCAGAGAATGAGCAGTTGGCGCGTTACCATGCTCCGTTGGTTGAGAGCCCTTTGTTATCCACATTTGCATCGGCAACGGTAGAGCAGCTTCGTTCTCCAAC
>NZ_JAWPOX010000549.1:0-689 GCF_033344475.1 Vibrio sp. 1288 | reverse complement strand
CGTTTAGCATGTTGATTGGTTTTCTCGCTGTGTTTACCTTCCCTCGCTTTACCCACGCAACCAAAATGGATGCGTTCGGGATTCGACTGCTGTTTTGCTTACTACTGATCATCTCGGCGGAAGAATTTAGCCAGTTGTTTATTGAAAGCCGTTCATTCAGCTTTGACGATTTGAGTACCAACTGGATTGGTATGATCCTTGGGTATTTTGGTGCCAAAGCGATTACCCTCTTTCGAGCATCTCGCTCTCGTGCATAAACTCTCCGGCAGGTGACGCACCTGTTGTTAGGCAAACACCTTTGGGTTATTTGGGTATATAATCTTGCCAAATAACCCGGAGAAAAGAGAGCCTCATGTCATCTCATCCAACAAAAATTACCTTTTTCGAATTTCTCACGCCATTGATCACTTCTGGCCAAAAGACCATCACTATTCGTGACGAATCAGAAAGTCACTATGTACCGAACACAGAAGTAGAAGTATTCACTTTGGAAACTGACCGCAAGGTTTGTGATATCAAGATCTTGTCTGTTGAGCCATTAAACTTTGATGAAATCAACGAGTTTCACGCAGAACAAGAAGCCATCGAATTGCCAAAACTCAAACAGTTGATTCGAGAAATCTATCCGAATATCGATAAGCTGTTTGTTATCGAATACGAATTGATCAAAAAGTAGACCACAAAAAACT
>NZ_JAWPOX010000548.1:0-689 GCF_033344475.1 Vibrio sp. 1288 | reverse complement strand
TCGGTGACATGGCCGTGATTAAGGACGATGATTTGATCAGCCGCTTCCAATTCCGTTAATCGGTGGGCGATAACGATCAACGCTTGGTCACGGTAGTGTGTTTCAAGGTTCTTGGGAGTCTGATGTTCGGTTCGACCATCTACGGCGGATAGGGCATCATCTAAAACTAACACTTGAGCGTTGAGAAGAATGGCGCGTGCAATCGCAATACGTTGCTTCTGACCGCCAGAAAGAGTAATGCCTTTTTCGCCAACTTCGGTTTGGTATCCGTCAGGGAATTTCTCTATATCGTCGTGGATACACGCCAATTTCGCTGCTTGATAAACTTGCTCCTTTGTTGCTTGAGGATTGCCAAGGGCGATGTTGTCAAAGATCGATTTTGAGAACAAAAATGGACTCTGATTCACAACCGCAAAGCGATTACGCCATTGAGGTAAGATAGCGTCTTTGATTTTGACATCGCCAAACTGAATGGTGCCATTTTCTAAATCATGTTGACGCAATAGCAGGGTGAGTAACGTCGATTTGCCACTGCCTACTGGGCCTGCAATTCCGAGCATTTTCCCTGGCTCTAACGTTACGTCCACAGCGGCAAGAGCTGGTGGGAGTTCTTTGCTCCAATAGAACGCGTCAATCTTGATGTGCAGCGGTAATGGTTTGTCATCTAGAGGCTGTGTGCCACCAATGAT
>NZ_JAWPOX010000054.1:0-19685 GCF_033344475.1 Vibrio sp. 1288 | reverse complement strand
GGAGCGACACACGAGGTTCGAACTCGTGACCTCAACCTTGGCAAGGTTGCGCTCTACCAACTGAGCTAGTGTCGCATCAACAACGTTTCCGCTGTTTAGGGCTGCGAATTATAAGAGCATTTTTTTGTGATGCAAGTCCTTCCTTCAAAAAAACTTTATTTTTTTACTGAACGACGAAAAAGCAATCAAAAGCGATATAAATTACAACAATTTGGATCGCAACCTTAACAGTTAAATCTTGAAAATAGTACCTCGATAGTACTTAAGTTCTGCGATGGACTCACGAATGTCGTCCAAGGCCAAATGTGTTCCCTGTTTTGTGAACCCATTTAGCACCTCAGGTTGCCAGCGACGTGCTAGTTCTTTAAGAGTACTAACGTCAACATATCGGTAATGGAAGAACTCTTCCAACTCAGGCATATGCTTGTATAAAAAGCGACGATCCTGCCCAATGCTGTTACCACATATTGGCGACGCCCCTTTTGGCACCCATTTTTCTAAAAATTCAATGGTTTGTGCGACTGCGTCTTGTTCTGAGATTTGACTGTTTCGAACGCGCTCCACCAAACCGCTTGCCGTATGCGTGTTAGTACACCAGTCGTCCATTTTCGCCAGTTCTTCTTCCGGCTGATGAATCGCTAACACTGGACCTTCAGCCAAAATATTTAGTTCGCTATCCGTGACAATAGAAGCAATTTCGATGATTTTGTGCGTTTCAGGATCAAGCCCTGTCATCTCTAAATCAACCCAAATTAGGTTTTGATCGCTAAAGGACATGGTTACGCCGCCTATTTGTTTATCGATAAAAGAGGTACTATACCTCAAAATACGAGAAACACGATACTCATACACGGAGCCAAGAGTACGGCTCAACCATTTGAGTAAATTCACATAAAGTACAGAATTGTGGCAAAGAAGAAAAAGTTAACCAAAGGTCAGGTGCGACGCGTACGTAGCAACCAACAAAAGCGTTTGAAGAAGCAAGAAGAGTCCATCCAGTGGGATGAAAACATGCTAGGCGCCAGCAAGCAAGGTCTCGTGATCACTCGTTTTGGTCAGCACGCGGACATTGAAGACCTTGAAACAGGCGAAATTCAACGCTGTAACCTCCGCCGTGGTATTGAGTCTCTAGTATCTGGCGATCGTGTTTTATGGCGCGAAGGATTGGAGTCTATGGCGGGCATCTCTGGTGTTGTTGAAGCGGTAGAACCTCGCTCTTCAGTGCTCACTCGTCCAGATTATTACGATGGCCTAAAACCCGTTGCAGCCAATATTGATCAAATGGTCATTGTCTCTTCGGTATTACCAGAGCTATCGCTAAATATTATTGACCGCTATCTCGTTGCATCAGAAACACTGAATATTGCGCCATTGTTGGTCTTAAATAAAGTCGACCTTCTAGAAGCCGATGACCGTGCAATGTATGAAGAATGGCTCAAAGAATATGAACGCATTGGCTATAAAGTGCTTCTGGTCAGCAAGAAGTCTGGAGAAGGCATTGCTGAACTAGAAACCCTGCTGCGTGACCGAATTAATATCTTTGTTGGTCAATCAGGCGTAGGGAAATCCAGCTTAGTCAACGCGTTAATGCCGGAACTAGAGAGCGAAGTGGAAGAAGGCGAAGTCTCTGAGAACTCTGGCTTGGGCCAACACACCACGACGGCTGCACGTTTATACCACATTCCAACGGGTGGCGATTTGATCGACTCACCTGGAGTACGTGAATTTGGTCTTTGGCATTTGGAAGCAGAAGAAGTAACAAAAGCATTCGTTGAATTTCGACCATATTTAGGTGGTTGTAAGTTCCGAGATTGTAAACACAATGATGACCCAGGCTGCCTTCTACGCGAAGCTGTCGAGAACGGGGAAATTAACGAAACTCGCTTTGAAAACTATCATCGCATTTTGGAAAGCATGATTGAAAATAAAGCAAATCGTCAGTATTCACGTAATAAAAAAGCCGATCTGTAATTGAGTTAAGGCTGTAACTGTGTAAAAAGTCTTCACCTAATACTGACAAGCAAATTAAATTTCAGTAACATCACGCGCCCTAAAGCGCGAATCTAACAGAAGTATCGGAATTAAAGATGGACAAGTTTAAAGTTGGACTGCAGTACTGGATCCCACAACACGGCCTCACTCGCCTAATGGGTAAACTGGCTTCAGCAAAAGCTGGCGGTCTAACAACAGCAGTTATTCGTTGGTTTATCAAACAATACAATGTGAACATGGATGAGGCGAAGCACTCAGATCCTAAGCATTTTAAAACGTTCAACGAGTTTTTCGTTCGTGAGCTAAAAGAGGGCGCACGCCCAATTTCTGAAGGCGAAAACGTCATCACTCACCCAGCCGACGCTTGTGTTAGCCAATTTGGCCCTATTGAAGATGGTCAACTTATCCAAGCAAAAGGTCATCACTTCTCAGCACAAGAATTGCTGGGCGGTGACGCGAATTTAGCGGACGAATTTAAAGATGGTTCTTTTGCCACATTGTACCTATCTCCGCGCGATTACCACCGTGTACACATGCCATGTGACGGCACTCTGCGCCAAATGATTTACGTACCAGGTGACCTGTTCTCAGTAAACCCTCTGACAGCAGAAAACGTACCGAACCTATTTGCACGTAACGAGCGTGTGGTGTGTATCTTCGATACTGAGTTTGGTCCAATGGCACAGGTGCTTGTTGGTGCGACAATTGTTGGTAGCATTGAGCAAGTATGGGCTGGCACGATCACTCCGCCTCGTGGAAACACTGTCTACAAATGGGATTACCCAGCAGAGGGTGACAAGGCCGTGATCTTGAAAAAAGGCGAAGAGATGGGCCGCTTCAAACTGGGTTCTACTGTTATTAACCTGTTTGCCAAAGACGCGATTGAGTTTGACGCAAGCATGGAAAACGGTAAGCCAACCGTTATGGGCACACCTTACGCCTTGAAAAAATAAGTAAAATACCGTTAAAGAGCCCTTTATTAAGGGCTCTTTTTATTGATAAAAAGCAAAACTCCGTTCGAAATTTAGCCTCTATTTCTCAAACTCATACCTGCCTCTAAGACCCTCATTCCACAATCAATTATCCTGCGCTTAGAATGAATATTTAGAGGGGCAGCCAATGCCAAAGATGAGTGTAAACACGTTGGCGAAATTGCTGGTGTGCTTTTTAATTCCGCTCGGTGTTTTGATGATGCCGATCGATGCTATTCCTATTGACGATCTCACTTTAATTCAGCATCGCCTGTTAGCTATTTTTCTTCTTGCTGCCCTACTTTGGGTTCTCGAGCCGGTTCCCGTTTTTGCTACGTCCATTCTTATTATCGCTCTTGAACTGATCATGATATCGGATAAAGGTTTGCATCTATTTCGCAATCCACCAGCGGGGCATGATTTAGGAGAGTTAATTGCTTACACCGATATTTTCTCGGCCTTCTCTTCACCGATCATTATTCTTTTTATGGGTGGTTTTGCTCTTGCGATTGCGGCTTCCAAATACGAGCTCGACAACAACCTCGCCCGAGTACTATTAAAACCATTCGGCACCCAACCTAAGTTCATCATGCTGGGCTTGATGTTAATTACCGCCGTTTTTTCAATGTTTATGTCCAATACTGCCACGACCGTGATGATGCTAGCCCTGCTTGGCCCCATCGTCGCTTCAGCACCTAAAGGGGATTTAGGCATTAAAGCACTGGTGTTGTGTATTCCAATTGCCGCGAATACAGGCGGCATTGCGACTCCGATAGGCACACCACCTAATGCGATAGCGCTTCAATATCTCACTGGAGAAAACGCGATAGACTTCCTATCGTGGATGACAATGGGTCTACCATTTGTGTTGGTACAACTCACTGTAGCTTGGTTCTTGTTGCAAAAGCTGTTTCCGTCTAGCGAACCAGAAATGAAACTAAAGCTAGATGGTACATTCAAAAGGAGCTGGCGTGCGATCGTCGTCTACATCACTTTTGCACTAACCATTTTGCTTTGGATGACAACGAAAGTGCATGGCATGAATACATATGTTGTCGCGATTATCCCACTAGCAGTGTTCACGTTAACGGGCATTATGGGAAAAGAAGAGCTCAAGCTGATTAACTGGGATGTTTTATGGCTAGTTGCCGGTGGTATAGCAATTGGCATTGCCTTAGACAAAACGGGCTTAGCCGAAGCATTAGCGCACGCCATTGATTACAGCCTGCTATCACCATTTGCCGTTGTTTTAGCCCTATCGGTAGTGTGCTGGTTAATGGCGAACTTTATGTCTAATACCGCAACGGCAAACTTATTGATGCCTATTGCTGCCGCTATTGGTACATCCATGCCAAGCCTTATTGCGGTTGGTGGCCTACAAGGTTTACTGGTTGTCGTCGCCTTCTCCGCATCACTTGGCATGATCTTACCGGTTTCCACACCACCAAACTCTTTGGCTTATTCAACAGGCCTCATCGAGAGCAAAGACATGGCGAAAGTAGGCCTGATTCTCGGTTTGATTGGTCTACTTATCGTGTATGGCGCAGTTTTGGTACTGTTTTAATCGAAGAGCTCCATGAAAAAGCGTGTTGTCATGGAGCAGCTCTCCAGCTACTGCCCTTACAGAGCGGCTTTTACATCCCATAAATTTCGTGCATATTAAGACTCCTCTACTCTACAAGGACGTCGACACATCATGGGTTACGAATGGCTTGCTTTATGCGCCGCTTTTCTGTGGGCAGTTTCTAGCCTAATTTCGGTCATTCCTGCACAACACCTAGGCGCATTTTCTTACAGCCGCTGGCGTATGGGCTGCACAGCCGTGATCTTATCAACAATGGCCTGGATAACTGGCGGCTGGTTAACGGTTTCTTGGGAACATGTAACGCCAATGATGGCCTCAGGACTGATTGGTATTTTTATTGGCGATACCGCTCTATTCGCGTGTTTGAATCGTATGGGGCCAAGACAAGCCGGGTTACTCTTCTCTTGCCACGCCGTGTTCTCTGCCATCTTGGGCTACTTCTTATTTAGCGAAGTCATGACCACAATAGAACTACTGGGCGCATCATTGGTATTTAGCGGCGTGGTGATGGCGATATTCTTTGGCCGAAGAGGTCAAGTGAATAACGTCTTGGAAGACATTAAAGGTAACATCTGGGTGGGTATTGGACTTGGCTTAACCGCAGCAATGTGCCAAGCATTGGGCGGCATCATCGCCAAGCCAGTAATGCAAACCAGTATTGACCCAGTTGCGGCTTCTGCTATTCGAATGATCAGTGCCTTTTTCGCCCACAGCATGTTGTTAATTCTAGGAGTCACAGTCGCTCGCTCGACGCAACACATTACTTGGCGCGTATTTGGTATTACTGCGCTTAATGGTTTCTTGGCGATGGCCGTCGGCATGACGCTAATCTTATACGCACTGCAAGAAGGAAATGTAGGTATGGTTGCCCTTCTATCTTCAACCACGCCAATTATGTTGCTACCACTGCTCTGGATTTACACCAAACGCCGACCAAACCGATTTGCATGGTTGGGCGCAGCCCTAGCTGTGATTGGTGCGGGCATATTGGTTCAGTAACCTTGCAGACCAGCCCTTACTGCCAGATACAAAAAAGCCCGAGTTTAAACTCGGGCTTTTGTCATTCGGAGCCGTTAGTTAATTATTTAACTAGTACTTCACCCGTCATTTCTGCTGGGATTTCTAGACCAGCTAGAGAAAGCATGGTTGGTGCAAGGTCAGACAGTTTACCGCCTTCTTTGAATTCAACCGCTTTGTCACCTACATAGATTAGAGGTACTGGTAGGTTAGTATGAGCAGTGTGGATGCCGCCAGTTTCAGGGTCGATCATCATTTCTGCGTTACCGTGGTCCGCAGTGATCAATAGTTGACCGCCAACTTCTTTGATTGCTTCAACCACTTTACCCACACTTTCATCTAGAGCTTCGATTGCTTTCTCAGCCGCTTCATAAACGCCAGTGTGACCAACCATATCTGCATTCGGGTAGTTACAGATGATGGTATCGAACTTACCAGACTTGATAGCCGCAACCATCTTATCTGTTAGTTCTGGAGAGCTCATTTCAGGCTGCATGTCGTACGTTGCAACTTTTGGAGAAGCAACCAACTGACGCTCTTCGCCTTCGAATTCGTTCTCAACACCACCGTTGAAGAAGAAAGTCACGTGTGCGTATTTCTCTGTTTCAGAGATACGTAGCTGAGTTTGACCTTGTTTAGATAGCCACTCACCGTAAGTGTTTTCTAGAGACGCAGGTGGGAATGCGATAGCTAGAGGGATATCAGCCGCGTATTGAGTCAGCATCACAAAGTTAATTGCTGGGAATGCTGCACGCTCAAAGCCGTCAAACGCAGGAACGAATGCACGAGTGATTTGACGTGCACGGTCAGCACGGTAGTTCATGAAGATAACCGCATCACCATCTTGCATGATTGCGTCTTCTTGACCTTCCGCTTTGATAGCTGTTGCTTTAACGAATTCGTCGTTTTCTTCACGAGCGTAAGCCGCTTCTAGACCTGCAACTGCCGTTTCTGCTGTGAACTCAGCTTTAGCTTGAGTTAGAAGATCGTAAGCAACTTGGACGCGATCCCAGTTGTTGTCACGGTCCATTGCGTAGTAACGACCTACTAGAGAAGCAACGCGGCCTTTACCTAGTTTCGCAAATAGGTCTTGGAAACGTTGTAGTGAGTTTTCAGCACTACGTGGTGGTGTGTCACGGCCGTCTAGGAAGCAGTGTAGGTAGATTTTCTCTGCGCCACGCGCCGCTGCCATTTCAACTGCAGCGTAAATGTGGTCTTCGTGAGAGTGAACACCGCCTGGAGACATCAGGCCCATGATGTGTACTGCTTTTTCAGCTTTCACAGCAGAGTCGATTGCTTCAACTAGCGCAGGCGTTTGTTCGAACTCACCATCAGCAATTGATTTAGTGATACGAGTCAGGTCTTGGTATACAACGCGGCCTGCACCAATGTTAGTGTGACCAACTTCAGAGTTACCCATTTGACCATCAGGAAGGCCAACATCCATGCCTGAAGCAGAGATTAATGTGTGTGGGTTATTCGCAATCAGAGCATCCATTACTGGTGTTTTCGCATTCGCAATTGCGTTACTTGCTGTGTCTTCACGGTAACCGTAACCGTCAAGGATAACTAGAGCCAGTGGCTTCTTAGCTGACATAGTGATGACCTCATCAAATTTAAGTAACTTTTGGCGTAGGGCCTCGCTGCCCTATCTAACCTTGAAACAAAACTAGCGTAATTTTACTACACTTTTTAACCAAAACTGTAGGTTAAGATCAAATAATGTTTGCGATTTATTGTTGCTATCTTACAAGTTAAGCGAACAACGAGTCAGTGCCGACAATCGTGTTCCACAAGCATAGTCATTTCTAATACGCTTTGTACACCCCAGTCTAAGTTCGGTTTTCTTACGCTTCTCATTCTTATTTTTGCACTTGAAACAGCGCTAATTTAAAGCAACATCAAACAAGATGGGTTAATACCTATTGTTCTCTTTTCTCAGTAAAACAGAAGTCACTTAAACCGATAAGTCCAATAGGCAAAAGCAATCAAGCTACCAGAGCGAAATGTACGGATAGTAAGGGCATAAAGGGTTTATAGAGATCTCAATTATTCGTTAGAAAATTTTAACCCTCTCGCCTAAGAGCCGTAACCTCGCTATACTCCTGCTTTATTTTTCCGCCAACAGCGTAAGAGCTCAAGACATGCAAGAGTACATTGAATTTTTCCAACAGAACATGATTCTATCTTTGGTTTGGGTAGGTCTTCTTGTCGCCTTTATCATGAACATCGTGAAGTCAGCGACAGCCGCATACAAAGAAATCAACGTAAACCAACTGACTCATCTTATGAACCGTGAAAACGGCGTTGTAGTGGATATCCGTACCAAGGACGAGTTCAAAAAAGGTCATATCACCGACTCACTTCACATTTTACCGTCAGACATCAAAGCGGGTAACTTGGGTAGCCTTGAAAACCACAAATCAGACCCAATCATTGTGGTATGCAAGACAGGACAGACCGCTCAAGAAAGCGCAAACCTATTAGTAAAAGCTGGCTTCGAAAAAGTGAGCCTACTAAAAAATGGTTTGATTGCGTGGAACGAAGCGAACCTGCCGTTAGTTCGCGGTAAAAAGTAGGAACGTGGCAAGAACGAAAGTTCGCGTTTAAACGCGCTTTTACCAAGCCTCGCGGACAAAAAACTGAGCAAATTGAAAGCAGTTGGAGCACTAAGTTGTGACGCTTTGCACGTAATACACGCTTCATCTAGTCAAGGTAGATTGGCTCAGTTAGTCTCAGGACATACCAGTTTTCTGAGCTTAGACGTTTCTAGGCTCAACAAATATTGATTTAAGGATTAAAAAATGGCTGAAGCAGCACCTCAAGACGCACAACAAAACTTCGCAATTCAACGCATCTTCCTAAAAGACGTTTCTTTTGAAGCGCCGAACTCTCCAGTAATTTTCCAGAAAGAGTGGAACCCAGACGTTAAACTAGACCTAGACACTCAAAGCCGTGAGCTTGGTGAAGGCGTTTACGAAGTTGTTCTACGTCTAACCGTTACTGTGAAGAACGAAGAAGAGACTGCGTTCCTATGTGAAGTTCAACAAGGTGGTATCTTCACTGCTGAACAAATGGAAGCTGGTCAACTTGCACATTGCCTAGGCGCATTCTGCCCGAACATCCTATTCCCATACGCTCGTGAAACTATCTCAAGCCTAGTCGTTAAAGGTACGTTCCCTCAACTGAACCTAGCGCCAGTAAACTTTGACGCGCTATTCATGAACTACCTACAACAGCAAGCTCAACAAGGCGAAGCTGAAGCGTAATTCACGTTTTATAAGTGACGAATAGCCACAGTGCTGACGTCACCGACTCAAATAAAATGCACAGAGCGTCTACCATCCGATGCAATGTGCATTTTTTATTTCTGACAAAAGTTCCTAGTTCCTAATCGCCAGAAGGCGTAAAATTTGACGATTAGGAACTAGATTCTACTAGTAGCAAGACAATTAGGCGGTAGCATGACACAAGCAAATACAAACAATGCTTACGGTAAAGACATCGCAATGACTGTGATTGGCGCAGGCTCATACGGCACCTCTTTGGCAATCTCACTCGCTCGTAACGGCGCGAACGTTGTCCTTTGGGGACACGAGCCAGAGCACATGGCTCGCCTAGAAGCAGACCGAGCTAACCATGCCTTCTTACCAGGTGTTGATTTCCCTGAAAGCTTGATCATTGAATCGGATTTAGAAAAAGCCGTTCAAGCAAGCCGAGATTTGTTGGTTGTGGTTCCAAGCCATGTCTTTGGCATCGTGCTAAACAGCTGTAAACCATTCTTGCGCGAAGACTCTCGCATCTGTTGGGCAACCAAAGGGCTTGAACCTGAAACGGGGCGCCTGCTGAAAGACGTCGCTTATGACATTATCGGTGAAAACTACTCACTAGCAGTATTGTCTGGCCCAACGTTTGCGAAAGAGCTCGCAATGGGTATGCCGACTGCAATCTCTGTTGCGTCTCCAGATTCTGAATTTGTTGCGGATCTACAAGAAAAAATCCACTGTAGCAAAACCTTCCGCGTATACGCTAATAGTGACTTTATTGGTATGCAACTGGGCGGCGCTGTGAAAAACGTTATTGCGATTGGTGCAGGTATGTCTGATGGTATCGGTTTTGGCGCCAACGCCCGTACTGCATTAATTACTCGTGGCTTGGCTGAAATGAGTCGCCTTGGTGCTGCGCTGGGTGCACAGCCAGAAACCTTTATGGGCATGGCGGGTTTAGGCGATCTTGTCCTGACATGTACCGATAACCAATCACGTAACCGACGCTTTGGCTTGGCATTAGGCCAAGGTAAAGACGTTGATACGGCTCAAGAAGAAATTGGCCAAGTGGTTGAGGGTTACCGCAATACAAAAGAAGTATGGCTACTTTCTCAACGTATGGGTGTTGAGATGCCGATAGTTGATCAAATTTATCAAGTATTGTATCAAGGAAAAGATGCGCGCTTAGCAGCGCAAGATTTACTTGCTCGTGACAAAAAAGCCGAAGGAAAGTAGCAATCTACCGCCCTTTGCAGCTCATCTGAGAAAAATTGAAGTTGTCGGGTCACGGAAGAACCACTCTGGATATTGAGAATGAAACACTGCGAAAAACAAAAAGTCTGGAACAAAATTGTCTCAGAAGCCCGTGAAATGTCAGAACAAGAGCCTATGCTGGCGAGCTTCTATCATGCCACCATTATCAAGCATGAAAGTTTGTGTGCCGCTCTGAGTTATATTCTGGCTAACAAATTGAACACCGCTTCCATGCCAGCGATGGCTGTGCGTGAAGTGGTTGAAGAAGCCTTTGCAGCTGATCCAACCATCACTGACGGCGCGGCTTGTGATATTTGTGCCACGGTCAATCGCGACCCTGCTGTTTCAATGTACTCAATGCCATTGCTGTACCTAAAAGGCTATCACGCACTGCAAGGCTACCGAGTAGCAAACTGGCTATGGAAGCAAGGTCGTCACGCTCTTGCGACTTACCTACAAAATCAGATTTCGGTAGCATGTCAGGTCGATATCCACCCTGCAGCGCGCATTGGTAGTGGCATCATGCTCGACCATGCAACAGGCATCGTGATTGGTGAAACTGCCGTGGTCGAAAACGACGTGTCTATACTGCAAGATGTCACCCTTGGTGGTACTGGTAAAGAATGCGGTGATCGTCACCCGAAAATTCGCGAGGGTGTGATGATCGGAGCTGGTGCAAAGATTCTTGGCAATATCGAAGTCGGTGAAGGCGCGAAAATCGGATCTTGCTCTGTGGTATTGCAAGCCGTGCCTCCTCACACAACGGTGGCTGGCGTGCCTGCAAAAATCGTCGGACGTCCAAAAACAGACAAACCCTCTCTCGATATGGATCAAGGCTTTAACGGCAAGTCGCAAAGCTTTATCCATGGAGATGGTATTTAATCGTCAACAAACCTTTTTGACAACAACGTGGTAGGTAACTCTCAAGTGCGAAAACAAAATCACCCTGTTCTACGCTCGGCTATTTTATTAACTTGTGCTTTATCTGCCACTTATCCCATTACCTCCTCTGCTGTGAGTCAGCAAGAGCTCAAAGGCGTATCCAGTGAGATAAGCCGTCAGCGCAAATCGCTCTCTTCCCAAGAAAAGCAGCTCAATGAGTTACAGAAATCACTAAAAGATCAAGAGCTTGGTATTTCTAAGCTTGAGCGTGAAATACGACAAACCAAGTCTAACCTCGCACAAGCAGACAAAAACATAGAAAACCTGGAAGAGAAAATTGCCTTGCAAGAAGCACAGCGTCAAGAGCAAGAAGAAGAACTCAAACAGCTGCTGCAAACGTATTACGTAACCGAGCGAGCGAAGGCCAATGGTCACTTGTTAAATCAAGGTGTGGAAGAAGACCGCATGAGCCAATACTTCCAGCATTTAGCTAAAGCACGTGCTGAAGTGATTGATGCGATCACCAAAATAACCCAAGAATTAGCGCACAACAAAAACCAGCTCGAGCTAGAAAAAGAGCAAATCGAGACTCTGCTCAAGCAGCAATCCGAAAAACGTACAGCGCTAGCGAGTACACAATCCAAGCGTAAGCAAACCCTGAATAAAATTCAGAGCAGTATCAAGAATGACAAACGCTACTTAGCCGAGCTGCAACGCAACGAAACCCGTTTAAAAGCAGAGATCGCCAAAGCAGCGAAGCGTAATGCGGTGCCAATGGACGGACTCGGCAAACAGCGCGGTAAGTTGCCTTGGCCACTCAAAGGCAGTGTGTTACACAACTTTGGTACGCGACAAACTGGGCAGGTAAACTGGAAGGGTATGGTGTTGTCTGCCAACTATGGTCAACAAGTGAAAGCCGTTTATCCTGGTACTGTCGTATTTGCTGAGTATCTGCGCGGATACGGTTTAGTGGTACTGCTCGACCACGGAAAAGGTGACATGACCCTCTATGGTTACAACCAAGCGTTGACGAAAAAAGAAGGCGATCGAGTCACCGCCGGCGAAGTGATTGCTCTCGCGGGTGATACGGGTGGTCAAGACAGGCCATCGCTGTACTTTGAAATTCGTCGTAATAGTGAAGCGCAGAATCCGAAATCTTGGTTAAAACGCTGATTATCTGACTCATCGACTTATAATAAAAAAGGAGCCACTCGGCTCCTTTTTTGCATTCATATTTTGGAAAATGCTATGCGTAGTAGGTTTCTACCGCATCAATAAAAGCATGCACATCATCTTTGCTTAACGCGTTGATTCCTGCCGCCGCCTCTCGCCCCCCACCTGTCGGGAACTGACCACACACGGCCACGGCACCTTGTTTATTGTTTAACGGGGCACGAAGTGAAACCGTATAAGTCCCATCTGCATTTTCAGTAAGTACCGCATGCGCAGAGTCAGGGTTTTGGTTTGCCAGCCAGTTGCCATAAACACCACTGATTCGGCGTGATGCCGCCGTGTTTGGTAACTCAAACAACTTCAGCTTACCACTCTCATGCATGGCAGGCACTGCGAGAGCCGCCTCCATGTCTTGTTGGTAAGCCGATTGCAATTGGTAGTATGGCGAGGCCTTATCTTCAATAGCTTCAAATGGCGACGTGTACTTCAGCAAAGCTCGGTACAGCTCCGCAGGATGAAAGTGTAAATCTTCGACCTTCGATCCGTAGCCGTTGTAGTTAATTAAAGTACCCAGCTCTTTTAGCTGCTCTTTCTGTTGCTGCGACAAGCCCGCGTTATTCGCTAACTCATCGGCTTTAGCAATCATGTTATCGCCATAAGCCGCCGTAATCGCCCAGTCATGAAAACGCCCATCAAGCAACTTATCGACAATCAACGCCGTGCACATGTTGGCATCGAGATCGATGTGCGCATCCAAATTACCATGCTGAGGAATGTCGCCCGCTTTGTGATGATCGGCGTAAAAGACGTGCGCGCCTTGAGCCAAAGCTTGCTCTAGACCTGCCATGTTCTTTTCCATCGAAATGTCTAACACAGTCAGCTCATCACCCGCTTGCACGTCTACTTTTTCCACCAGCTTGATGTCGCGCTTTACACCGGTTATTAACTGGGCATCGACAGGATCAGCCAAACGCAATTGTAGAAGAGCAATGATGCCATCAGCATCACCATTAAAAATGTCGTAATTCATGGGGCGATAGTTCCTTTATCGAGAATCTTATCCCTGCAAGGGTTTTTAGCGTATGGGACTATTGTGCGTGGCATATTTGACAAGTCAACTCGAGCCACGACTCGAAAATGAGAGTGACTCTCGAAATATTAAGCAGTTTGACGTTTAACTGTGTAGATTGCTAACCGCATCTTCTAATAACAGTAGCTGCTCTAAGCCCTGCTCAGTTGCTAATGGCTTAACGACATTAAGCATCTGCAACATCCCTTGCTTCACCATTTGCTCGGTAATGTTGGTTTTTGAAGCCATCGCGGATTGATACGCCAACCAACTACACGCAATCAAGTGCAATGTACATACCAATGACTTCAACTGTTGTTGATCGACATTCAACAGCTTCATCGTTACGAACTCTTGCATAATAGCAATGAGGTTCGCTTGCAGCTTCTCTTGCACATCGATGTACTGTTCGTGTAGCTGTTCATCTCGTGACAAGATTTCTGGTAAGTTTGCGTAGAAAAAGCGGTATTTCCACATCAAGGTAAAAATAGAGTCTAGGTAGCTCTTCAGCATTGTCAGGCTCTCTTGCGAACCTTGAATAGGGGTAAATCTTTCTAAAAGTTCTGCTGAATAAAGCGCAAAGATCTCACGAACGATTTCTTGCTTATTGCGGAAGTGGTAATACAGATTACCAGGGCTAATTTCGATGTGATCGGCAATGTGATTGGTGGTGATGTTGCGCTCACCATGTTGGTTGAACAACTCCAGTGCCGCGTAGACGATTTTGTCGCGCGTTTTCATTGTTATCGTGTTCCCTCTTCATTAACGAATCGAGTATAGCGACTTCACCAACCTAGGTCGATAGAGGCTCCAAATACGGTAACATAACAGACCAGTTAAGATGCCAGTTGAGTTGGCGACAAGGTCTAACCAAGAAGTTTGTCGCCCTACATACCCTTGCAACCACTCAATAACGGCGCTGAATAGCAAAATACTAATCGCCACCGCCCAACGTTGACGCCAACGCCACACACAAAAACAACCTAAAAACGCAAAGCCGCTGTACGCCATAGCGTGCTGCATTTTGTCGAGATACGCGATATTGCCCCAGTCTTGCAGTTCACCTGAACTCAGAGATAAAAAAGCGATCAATATGGCGTAGCTAAAGATAACGAAACGTGCAGCCGTCAGGTTCATTGGACGTCCTTATGCAATTGGAAATGGAAAGGCCGTCACTTGATCAATGTGGTCACAGCCTAGCGCCAGCATGATCAAACGATCGATACCCAACGCGACCCCTGCACAATCTGGCAACCCTGCTTCCAGTGCAGAGATCAGATGATAATCGATCGGCTGTGGTTTTAAACCCATTTCGATACGCTTTGCGTTATCTTGTTCAAAGCGCGCTAATTGCTCTTTCGGGTTATCCAGTTCATGAAATCCGTTCGCCAGCTCTATCCCCTTAAAGTACACTTCAAAACGATCCGCGACGCGATGATCTTGAGGATTGATTTTCGCAAGCGCCGCCTGTGATGCAGGGAAGTCGTACACAAAAGCCGGCACGTCCTGGCCAATTTTGTTTTCTACTCCCACGCTAAATAGTAGTTGCAGCAGCGTATCGCGATCTTCTTCTGGCTCAGCAATGTCACTCAAACCCAGCTTGCTTGCCGCCGCTTTCAGCTCCGTCATCGAGCCTTCCAGTGGACACACACCCAACACATCAATGAAGGCTTGCTGATACGTCATGCGCTGCGCTGCGCCACACTTCAATACCAGCTGCAACAGGTCATCCATTTCATCCATCAATTTATGATGGTCAAAGCCAACGCGATACCACTCCAACATCGTGAATTCAGGGTTGTGGTAGCGACCATTCTCTTCATTACGAAATGCTTTGTTGATTTGATAAATACAACCGCTACCCGCAGCCAAAAGGCGCTTCATATGGAATTCTGGGCTGGTCATAAAAAACAGCTTACTGCCATCGGCATAGCCTGGGCCAACAAACTCGGTTTGGAAAGTATGCAAATGAATGTCAGTCACGGTTGCGTGACTCATGGCTGGCGTATCGACTTCCATCACCTGTCGGTCAGCGAAGAATTGTCGAATCGACGCGATTAACGTCGCACGTTGACGAAGTTGGTCAATGGAAGCAGTAGGTTGCCAGTTGGTTTGCATAACAAGTCTCTCAAACTTTAATTCAGCGAGGAAAGTCTCATTCTACATGCTTTTTACTCTTCAAGAAGAGAGGAATATCCCTTCTTCTTTTTACTAATGTGCTCGCAAATTTGAGGCAAGCATTACTCGTGCCGCAGAACAAAAAACACTCAGTTAAAATCCTATTATCCATGCGGTTAATGTCACGCAACACGGGTTTAACATCCCTAATGTTAATGCTTGAGGGCCAAAACCTCGATGCCGTGATAGCAGTCACATAACCTATAAATTCTATGCCCTTAAGTGCATTACCGAAGCAAAAACCCAATTACATCAATTTTTCTGCCATGTGGCTCATCTACACTAACCCTACTACTTTTGGGGAGTTCTTTTTAAGGAGCGCCTCGTAATGACAATAACAAGCGGATTTCCGCAATCACACACTGGAGGATAACTGTGCAAATTATCACCACAGATATCGCAGTCATCGGCGCAGGCGGCGCTGGTCTTCGTACTGCTATTGCAGCGGCTGAAGCAAACCCAGACTTAGAAGTCGCTCTGATTTCTAAAGTTTATCCAATGCGCTCCCACACGGTCGCTGCAGAGGGTGGCTCAGCAGCAGTTATCAAGGATGAAGATAGCTTAGACAACCACTTCAACGACACTGTTGGCGGTGGTGACTGGCTATGTGAACAGGATGTTGTTGAATACTTTGTAGAGAACGCGACTCGCGAAATGATCCAAATGGAGCAATGGGGTTGCCCATGGAGTCGTAAAGAGAACGGTGAAGTCAACGTACGCCGCTTTGGTGGTATGAAGGTTGAACGTACTTGGTTCGCTGCAGACAAAACTGGCTTCCACATGCTTCATACGCTATTCCAGACATCAATGAAGTACAGCAACATCAAACGTTTTGATGAGTACTTTGTGGTGGATCTGCTTGTTGATGAAGGCGAAGTTCAAGGTCTGATTGCTATTCACATGTCTGAAGGCGAGCTTGTTACTATCAAAGCAAAATCTGTTGTTCTAGCAACAGGTGGCGCGGGCCGTGTTTACCACTGTAACACCAACGGCGGTATCGTAACGGGCGATGGTATGGCAATGGCTTACCGTCACGGCGTTCCTCTACGTGATATGGAATTCGTTCAATACCACCCAACCGGTCTTCCAGGCACAGGTATCCTGATGACGGAAGGTTGTCGTGGTGAAGGCGGTATCATCGTTAACAAGAATGGCTACCGTTACCTACAAGATTACGGCATGGGCCCTGAAACTCCAGTTGGCCAACCGAAGAACAAATACATGGAACTGGGTCCTCGTGACAAAGTTTCTCAAGCTTTCTGGCACGAACAACAGAAAGGCAACACCATCAAACACCCACTGGGTGACGTGGTGCACCTAGACCTTCGCCACCTTGGTGAAGAGTACCTACAAGAACGTCTACCGTTCATCTGTGAGCTAGCAAAAGCTTATGTAAACGTGGACCCTGCAAAAGAGCCAATTCCAATTCGTCCAACCGTTCACTACACCATGGGTGGTATTGAAACGGACGGCGGTTGTGAAACTCGCATTAAAGGCCTATTCGCGGTGGGTGAATGTGCGTCTGTTGGTCTTCACGGTGCAAACCGTCTAGGGTCTAACTCACTGGCTGAGTTCGTGGTATTTGGCCGCGTAGCGGGTGAAAATGCAGTGAAACGCGCAGCAGAATTCAAAGGTTGGAACGACGCGGCAATTGACACGCAAGTCAAAGCCGTTGAAGAGCGCATCGCGAAACTGATGAACCAAGAAGGCGACGAAAACTGGGCAGAAATCCGCACAGAAATGGGCCACACCATGGAAGCAGGCTGTGGTATCTACCGCCAAGAAGATTTGATGCAAGCGACTATCGACAAAATCACTGAGTTGAAAGAACGCTACAAACGCATCAGCATCAAAGACAAAGGTAAAGTGTTCAACACAGACCTTCTATACGCAATCGAAGTGGGTTACGGCCTAGAAGTCGCAGAAGCGATGGTTCACTCTGCGATTCTACGTAAAGAATCGCGCGGCGCGCACCAGCGTCTAGACGACGGTTGTACAGAACGTGATGACGTAAACTTCCTAAAACACTCACTTGCTTTCTACAAGCCAGAGTCAGCACCAAGTATCGATTACAGCAATGTGACCATCACTAAGTCACAACCAAAAGCTCGTCTATACGGTGAAGCAGCAGAAAAAGCCGCGGCTGAAGAGAAGAACGCAGAGGAGCAAGCATAATGTCAGCAAATCGCATTCAAAAAGTAGACATCCTGCGTTACGACCCAGAAAAAGATGCAGAACCATACAAGCAAACATTCGAAGTACCATTCGATGAAACCATGTCTGTACTTGACGCACTTGGTTACATCAAAGACCACCTAGACAAAGATCTGTCTTACCGTTGGTCTTGCCGTATGGCGATCTGTGGTTCTTGCGGCATCATGGTGAACAACGTACCGAAACTTGCTTGTAAGAGCTTCCTACGTGACTACCCAGACGGTGTGACTATCGAGCCTCTAGCGAACTTCCCAATCGAGAAAGACTTGATTGTTGATATGACGCCATTCATCGAGCGCCTAGAAGCAATCAAACCATACATCATTGGTAACGATCGTAAACCAGAAGACGGTACGAACTTGCAAACGCCAGAACAGATGGCGAAATACAAGCAATTCGCTGGCTGTATCAACTGTGGTCTGTGCTATGCAGCATGTCCTCAGTTTGGTCTTAACCCAGAGTTCATCGGTCCTGCTGCACTAACGCTAGCCCACCGCTACAACCTAGACAGCCGTGACAACGGTAAAGATGAGCGCATGAAGCTTATCAACGGTGAAAACGGTGCTTGGGGTTGTACGTTTGTTGGTTACTGTTCTGAAGTTTGTCCGAAGAACGTTGACCCAGCAGCGGCAGTAAACCAAGGCAAAGTGGAGTCTTCTATGGACTTCGTGATTGCTATGTTGAAACCTGATGGTTCACCAAAGAAAGTGGAGGCATAAGGATGAGCAATCGTAAACCTTACGTTCGTGAAGTAAAACGCACTTGGTGGAAGAACCATCCTTTCTACCGCTTCTACATGCTACGTGAAGCGACGGTGCTTCCGTTAATCCTATTCACTCTGCTCCTAACTTTCGGTTTAGGTTGCTTGGTGAAAGGTCCTGAAGCATGGCAAGGTTGGTTAGCGTTCATGGCGAACCCAATCGTAGTCGCAATCAACATCGTTGCACTACTCGGTAGCCTATTCCACGCTCAAACTTTCTTCAGCATGATGCCACAAGTAATGCCAATTCGTTTGAAGGGCAAACCAGTGGACAAGAAGATCATCGTATTGACTCAGTGGGCCGCGGTTGCGTTCATCTCACTGATCGTTCTCATCGTGGTGTAAGGAGCTGAGCAATGAAACCGAATTATAGTGTAAACACATCACCAAAACGTTCTGATGAGCCAATCTGGTGGGGTCTGTTTGGCGCAGGTGGTACTTGGTTCGCGATGATCACGCCAATCACGGTATTGGTGCTGGGCATCTTGGTCCCACTAGGCGTGATTGATGTAGAAGCGATGAGCTACGAGCGTGTCTCTGCATTCGCAACCAGCATCATCGGTGCGCTATTCATCATTGGCACGCTAGCATTGCCAATGTGGCATGCAATGCACCGTGTACACCACGGCATGCACGACCTTAAGTTCCACACTGGTGTGATTGGTAAAATTGCATGCTATGCATTTGCAGGCCTCATCACTGCACTAGCAGTTATCTTTATCTTCATGATTTAAGAGACTGACCAAAAAAAGAAAAAGCTGGCTAAATGCCAGCTTTTTTATTGCTTTGGGTTACCTATGATCTTTTTGCTTTTTAAGCTTTTGACCACCCATGATCTTATTGCTGTGCGACCTTCTTTGTCTGGTCCATAAGACCCAGAGCACCAAAGCCAGTAATCACATCTAGGTTTGTTTTCAAGCCCGTTTCGTCACTTCCACCAATGTAATTTTGTGGCATCTGAACTTGGAAGTTTTGCAAATTGTTGTACAGCGAGTTCGCTACGTCTCGATTCAATTCTGCCAAGTAAACTTCACGGTTTGCTCCTAACGCCGCATACTTACCTTTTAGAACTTCAGATTCTGCGCGACCTTTCGCTAATATCGCTTTCGCTTCAAACTCTGCGGAAAGTGCGTTTGCTTTTTGAATCGCTAAGTTAGCCTCGGCAATTGCCAACTCTTTCTCTTTCTCAACTTCTGCAAGTCGTTTGGTTTTTTCCACTTCAACGATTTCACGCTCTGCAATCTGACGGGCTATGTTCCCTTTAACTGTTGTTATACTTAAAGTAGGCAACGATTGGAGGGAACTCCTATGCTTCAGTCACAGT
>NZ_JAWPOX010000547.1:0-689 GCF_033344475.1 Vibrio sp. 1288 | reverse complement strand
ATCGGAGTTTCAGCGCTTTGAATCGCCAGAACATTGGCGTCGCCAAACTCAGTGATAACAATCTGTTTATGTTCCATAACTCACTCCCTGAGGGACAAATAAAAAAGGGATGCCGGAGCATCCCTTTGACTATAAACCATTTTGTTTAACCAAGTTAATGGCAAGCATGTAAATTGGTTGATAATTTTATCTTCAACACGATAACTGTATTTACGTGTTACAAGAGTCTTTATCCAACCAAGGCCAACAGAATACCTGCCGCTACCGCGGAGCCAAGTACACCCGCTACGTTTGGTCCCATCGCATGCATCAACAAGAAGTTTTGAGGGTTTGCATCAAGCCCGACTTTGTTCACCACACGCGCAGCCATAGGTACGGCAGACACCCCTGCCGCGCCAATGAGTGGGTTGATGTCCTCTTCTGAGAACTTATTAAGAAGCTTAGCCATGAGAACACCTGCGCCTGTACCGATACTGAACGCCACAGCGCCTAGACCAAGAATGCCTAGTGTTTCCAAGTTTAAGAACTGGTCAGCTTGCAGTTTCGAGCCAACCCCTAAACCCAAGAAGATAGTCACAATATTGATCAGTTCATTTTGTGCAGTTTTCGATAAACGATCCACTACACCCGCTTCACGCATCAGGTTACCGAGACAGAACATACCAACCAATGGCGTCGCAGAAGGTAGG
>NZ_JAWPOX010000546.1:0-689 GCF_033344475.1 Vibrio sp. 1288 | reverse complement strand
ATACTTCAGCGCACCTGTCGCAATCTCTGCGGTGTACGCTAAGCGTAATTTTTGCTGATCGGCTTGGGCTTCGTAAGAGAGTGGCTCGAGTTGCGCACGTTGAAGAGACTTTAAAACATCACTTTGGGTTTTGTTGAAGTCATGACCATGTCTAAAGGACAATTGAATCAACAATACCTCATCCAAAGAAGTGATGATTTTCGCTCCACGCCCAGAAGCAAGTACACGCTCAATACGCGTTGAACCCGATTCAGGTTGATAGCTGCACTTGAGGCTTAAGTCCATCGTGCTTTGCGCGACAGGTTGTAACGTACGGCTATGCAAGACCGGCGCTGCAAGGCGGGCCAGTTCACTCGCTTCGTCTAAGCGCAGTAAAGGCAACAGACATGCGTCCGACACCAAACGAGGATCCGCACTGTAAACACCAGCAACATCACTCCAAATGGTTACGGTTGTCACTTCCGCCAAAGCACCGATTACGGTTGCGGAATAATCCGAGCCATTCCGCCCCAACAGCACGGTTTCTCCTGCCTCATTTTGCGCCATAAATCCGGTAATGATGACGCATTTGTGGCTGTGTTGCGCCAACGCCTCCTTAATCAGGGGATAAGAACGCGCACGGTCAACTTCCGGTTGAGTACCTGCTTCTGCACGTAAAAATGCACGTGCATCTTGTGCGACCGCAGGAA
>NZ_JAWPOX010000545.1:0-690 GCF_033344475.1 Vibrio sp. 1288 | reverse complement strand
CATGTGTCTTCGAAGCGGTCGAAAGGATTGCCTACTTTACGATCGGTATAAACGGTACCATCTTCTTTTGTCACCTTCGGCATATGGCAGTCGACGCAAACCACTTTGTTTTTGCCGTGAATCCCTTCACGCCAAGTTTCGAAGCCAGGGTGCTGTGCTTTTAGCATCGGTGCTTTAGAAACGGCGTGAGTCCAATCTTTAAAGTCCAACGCATCGTCACACTTCTCCATGTCACCGACAGTCGTACCCATCTCCCAAGGGAATTTCACCGCTTTCGTTGGTCCTGTAAAGTAGTATTCGACATGGCACTGAGCACACACAGACTCTTGTTTATCAAGGCGCGACTGCTCATCAAAGTTTTTTCCAATTACATCGAATGCTCGCTCAACATAAGGTCTGGTTAGTGCTAATTCTGGCTCGCCTTGGTTAAATTTTTCTGAGCGAGTGTCGTGACAATCAGAACATCCGATAGGATTGACGATTTCTGAGCCTAGACGTGCCCATTTACCAGAGAAGTAGCCATCCTCGCCACGCTCTTCTATCACGCGAGCGACATCAGGACTTTTACAACTCCAACACGCCATTGGCATTGGCCCGGAGTTTTCATCTGCTGGTGCGCCTGTCCTTAGGGTTTGCCTTACATCGTCGAGCGCATAAAAGTGACCTCGAGTCTTGTTGTAATCTTTAGCA
>NZ_JAWPOX010000544.1:0-690 GCF_033344475.1 Vibrio sp. 1288 | reverse complement strand
GTTGTGGTGAGACAAACAACGGATGAAAGTGTTGCCATCGCCGATACGCATCTTGGCCGCAAAACCGTCTGCGTTGATCTGCGAAGGATCCATGTTGTTGTAGCTTTCGCTTTCAATCACTTGGTTGTAACTTGCCCACAGTGCGCGGCCAATGTTTTCAGGAGAGGTGATCACGAAACCAGTATCTGGAGCGCCGTGTGTCACCATTTTTTCGAAGGTGTTGTGGCTACCATGAACAATGAACTGCGCACCCGCAACTTCAATACCTTGGTAATGCCAGTAATTTCCCTCGTGACGAAGTTCCGAAACAAAGCGAACATTGTCTCCTTCCGCACGTAGGTGCTTGAGCTTGTCGACACTGCCACTCGCCGTCAGCGGGATTTCCATCCCTTGGTAGTCGCCATCTTTCAAAATGATGGTGCCACCAGCAGGAAGCAGTTCTACTGCGGTAGCTAAATCAAGCGGTTGCGCTTGAGATCCGTTGCCTTTGTCGCTGCCGTTTGGTGCAACATACAGCGTCATTGGGTCTGGCAGAGAAACAACGTCAACGCTGTAACGGTGCGCTTGTGTCTCTTTGTTTGGGCCGTCAATGGCGGTGAATCTCACTTCCATTTGATTTGCGCCGCTATCAAGTGTCAGCCACTGGCTGAACAACTCGCCCGCCGTCACGGTTTGCTTCGCAACCACTTT
>NZ_JAWPOX010000543.1:0-690 GCF_033344475.1 Vibrio sp. 1288 | reverse complement strand
AAAAATACCCCGATATCACTCTGCAACTCACCACGACGCTACCCGGTCAACTGCCGGAACTGAGTTTGGATCTCTTCATCAGTCGTCATTTAGAACAGCTCAATTCATTAAGCTTTAAAGCCACCCCGCTGTTCGAACACAAAGCTCAGTTTTATGCAGCGCCGAGTTACTTAGAAAAATACGGCACGCCACAAAATGTTGAAGAGCTGACAAGACACAATATTTTGATTTGGGGAGAAAAACCTGCAAGAGAGATCAAAACCAACCGAGGGAAAAGAGTGAGCTTGTCAGGCAACTTCGCAACGACCAATCCTGAAGCTCTGTTTCATGGTGCAAAACGCGGAATGGGTATCTTGATGACCAACAACGTAATGATCAAAGACGATTTAAAATCCGGGGCGCTAGTGCCTATTTTGCCGGATGTTACAGCCGACGAGGCTACGGTGTATGCGTATTACCCAAAACTGGATTATCAACACACACGCACCCAATTGTTCCTCGACTATCTAAAATCCCGTTTAGAAGAAGAAAAACGCATCTAATTTGATAGTTTTCTTGTTAAATGTGTGAGTAAGCGACTACTTTGAAATTAATGCCTCAAACTTTGATAACACTCTAGTCTTACTAGACTCACCTATTAGTGTTAATTCCTTGTCTGTTGGGATTCAAAGTTTGAAAAATCTCCTTAAG
>NZ_JAWPOX010000542.1:0-690 GCF_033344475.1 Vibrio sp. 1288 | reverse complement strand
TTCTGGTTCTGAGGTTTTGTAGCCAAGCTCGTTCAAGATCCAGCGGATACCGTCTTGCAGCTCTTTTTCGTAGCGAGTAGAGCAAGAGTCGTGAATGGTGAATACGACGTCACTGTTTTTCGCTTTACCGCGTAGCGCTTCTGGCAGACCGATTTCTGGAAGCAGTTTCCACAATGAAACCGGTTTTTGTGTGCCACCAGACTTCTTGATCATGCCGTAGCAGCTTTGGCACGCCACGATGACTTCTTGTGCATCTAGCTTGTCGAAGTCGGCTTGAAGCTGGCCGTAGCGTTCTTTGAATTTCTCTGTTTGGCCGATAGCCGCGGTAGGTTTGCCACAGCATTTCTGTACTGCGCCCATTTCTGGGAATACTTCTTTTAGGTAGCTCGCAATGGCCGCTACGCCTTCTGGTGAATAGGATGGCAAACTGCATCCTGGCATAAATACTTTATTACTCATTTTGTCGATACCGCTCGTTTTGCCATAGTGAAGATTTTTGAGAAGCCCAGTTTCTGGTGCATATTGATCGCTTTATGACCCGGCATTGGTGATTCACCATTGTTTGCCTTAACAAAGTCAGCACGTGCGCCTAGGAACATTTCCTTCATCGGGAAGTCTTTCGGACACACGATGGTGCACTGGTCACAGGCGTTACATGAGTAAGCCAGCAATGGATCCATCGATTTGTTG
>NZ_JAWPOX010000541.1:0-691 GCF_033344475.1 Vibrio sp. 1288 | reverse complement strand
CTGCTCTGGTTTGATGCTTTGAGCGAAAAAGCCTATTTGCTCTAAAGCATCGTTGAGCCCGTGTTCGTCATCGTTCACGACAGATGAAAAGGCTTGGCGATAACCGGAACTAAAACGTTCACTGTATTCGCGGGTTGCGCCAAAATCTAACAGCCCTATTTGTTTACTTTGTTCAAGATAGAGGTAGTTTGCGAAGTTTGGATCGGTTTGCACCATTTTGAATTCGAACAGTTCTTTAAACAGCAGTTCCAACAAATTGTGCATTACAAAGTCGCGAGTTTCTTGGTCGTAGTTTGCGATTTTCTCTATGGGCGTCCCTTGAATGAACGCCATAGCCAGAACGGATTGGGATGAAATTTCCGGGTAGATTTTTGGTACCACAAAATGCGGATGGCCTTGTAGAGCCTCGTGATATCTACAGGCAAACTGAGCTTCTCGCTCATAATTGGCTTCGTCGTGCAGCTGTTTTTTCGCCTCTTCCAACAGTCCTTTATAGTCAACAGACTCAGGGATAAGGCCAACAATTTTCAAAAGCGTACCGACATTATCGACGTCGCTGTCGATGCTCTTTCTGATACCGGGATATTGCACTTTTACTGCCAAATTATCGCCAGCATCGCTGTAGGCTTGGTGAACTTGCCCTATGGATGCACTCGCAATAGGTTTGAAGTTGAAAGCAAGAAACGCGGAT
>NZ_JAWPOX010000540.1:0-691 GCF_033344475.1 Vibrio sp. 1288 | reverse complement strand
TGCCACTGAGATAGGGCATTGGTTGCAATGCGGAACCAGAATTTATGCTCGCCAGCAGGCAAGTCAGTTACGTCGAGAGATTGAATGACTTGATGACCTTGAATTACGTCATCCAGAAATTGTGTTGCCATTAAAGTTGTCACTCCAAAACATCGTTTTGATGCTTATTTGCCATTTGGCTTGAATCAAAAAAGGCGAGAACTTGTCTCGCCTTCTTATCTGTTAATCAGTTTACGCAAAACCCATCACGTGAGCTGCGACGACGACAATGCTCGATAGGGTAAAGAGTAATAGCATAAAGCGCCAGCAGAATTTCGCCCAGTCACCCCAGTCGATACGACACACGCCAAGCGTTGCCATTAGGGAGGCAGAAGTAGGGACTATCACGTTAGTGAAACCATCACCCAGTTGGAATGCCAGAACCGCTACCTGACGAGTTACGCCAGCGATGTCTGCAAGAGGAGACAACAGAGGCATCGTAAGTGCTGCTTGGCCAGAACCCGAGGTCACGAAGAAGTTGAAAATGGATTGGAACACATACATCAACCAAGCTGCGGCAACATCAGGAAGGCCGCTGATCACGCCGCCTGCGCTGTTCAATATCGAGTTCAGTACGCTTGCTTCATCGGTAGTACCCCCCCCCAGAATAAGCAATACACCTTTCGCACAGCCAACCAAAAGAGCAGGAGCT
>NZ_JAWPOX010000539.1:0-691 GCF_033344475.1 Vibrio sp. 1288 | reverse complement strand
AAGCCTAATTACTTATTCAGTTCATACAAAGCAAACATAAAAATAATGGATACCCATCATTTTCGTTTTTCCTTATATAGAATTGCCTGATTTAGAGTTTCCATTCGTTCCATATCCGTACCTTATAAAACTCATCATCACATTTTTTTCACTTTTTTCAGTTGGAGTGAAACGCTCAGATGAAGAGCTGTTTATCTATCTTTCCGTTCTACATCCTTTATTCTACTTATAAAACCGTAATCACAACGATCAGAGACAGCCCCTTAAGTAACGCGGCGTTTCGAGCTGGATCACAGAGTAAACTTTTTGTCCTCCGCTCATGGTTCTAATAAATACTTTGAAATTAAAAGATATTTTCCACATCCATTTAATTAAACATTGTTTTTTAACTTTACTCTATCAAAAATATCGCTAAACACAGTTTTATTAATTAGCGAAATCGGCTAGTATTTACGTCGAAGTTTTTCAAAAGCAACGATTAACTTATTAATATTAAGCAGTTTCAATTGGTTAGACAGAACCCTTGAAACTTAATGGAATCCCAACATTACGTGCTTTTGTGCATAATAAGAAACATTGGGAATATAATTATATTGATGTGCAAGTTGTTTTAACGAGTGCATGAAGCAATCGATAAATTTGTAACACCAAAGAGTTTTTATTTAGTCAAAATGAAAAAGTTATTTTTATT
>NZ_JAWPOX010000538.1:0-691 GCF_033344475.1 Vibrio sp. 1288 | reverse complement strand
TATCCTTACGTTTTAGAGCACGGAAGAACTTGGACTCTTCGTGATACCAGCCCACAACACTAATCGGGAAACCAACTAACATCATGATGAAGAAATCTGCCGGAAACTGCTCCGTCACGTCCTGAAAAGTGTGAAGCTCTCCAAAGATGAACAAACCGATAATTTTACCCACCAACAACGCACAACAAATCATAAAAAACGATTTCATGATGTAGTGCCATTTTCCTTTCTTTCTCTCCTCTCGCCAATAAGCATACTTATGTTCTCGGTTATACATTACTCCTCCACAAAGTGACAGCGTCACTCATTAAATGATAGTGTGGGTTCAGTGCATCAGCACTATGGTAATCATAGTGCTGTTTACTAGGAGTTGCCTGTCAAACCAATGAGAAGAACACAAAAATGACATTGTGTTTTGGGAAGAATTCGCTTCGCGTTTTAGAAAGGAAAGAAATAGCGACTAAGCTGATAAAATCTCTTTGTATGAGCGATGCTCTCTATCCGCTTCGCTCAGATGAAACTGCTGCGCAAGTGCGACTAACCGCTCGCGATAGCGAGCCAAAGCAGTTTCGTCGTCGGTCATAATAGCGAACTCCGCAAAGTGACCAAAA
This sequence comes from Vibrio sp. 1288, assembly GCF_033344475.1. Classification (NCBI taxonomy): domain Bacteria; kingdom Pseudomonadati; phylum Pseudomonadota; class Gammaproteobacteria; order Vibrionales; family Vibrionaceae; genus Vibrio; species Vibrio sp. 1288. Next base: position 80 of record NZ_JAWPOX010000538.1, on the reverse strand, counting down.
CCATCAAGAAAATCTAAGGTGATATGGAACTCGCCGACAAAGAAGATACTTCTGATTTTCTTGCTGCGTTGAATCACTTC
>NZ_JAWPOX010000053.1:0-19810 GCF_033344475.1 Vibrio sp. 1288 | reverse complement strand
TGAAACTCAGTATGTTGTTTAAGAACTGAACAACATGGGGCTACCATGTCTTCTCATCGAATTAAGCAACAAAGCCACTCTGAAAAGGCGTACGAATACAGTAACTCGTTATTCCCGCTTTTAGGTCGTATTGAATACGCTGAAAAGTATTCACAGCAAAAGGAAATTGACCGCGCAACCCTTTTACTGAACATCTACCTATATAAATTGAGTCAGCTACAAGCTGAAAAAACTGACAATAAATAACAATACAATTAAAGAAGTTTTAGGCTTATGTTCAAACAAAAACTGTTTAGAAATCCAGTGGTGATTTCTACTATATTGATGTTTTTAGTGGTTGCAATTATCACCACTATTTATCTGCTTTTTCTTGACGAAATCGATCAACTTTATCTTTGGCTGACCCTTGGTGCTATCGCCATTGTTTACGTCACTTTTCAATTCACATTATGGTTGAAGAAAAAGAACAACGCTAAAGCTCAACATTTGGAAACCGAGGAAGAAGCACTTTCTATGGTTATCCAGCCTCTTCTTGCTAACTCAGGCAAGAAACCAATTTACCTGATGCTTGGTAATAAAGGGTCAGGGCGACGTCAATTTTTATTTAATTCTAGTGCAATTAAACCGATGGATCGCACTAGAACCGCTAAGAATGACTTTTTTGAATGGTACGAATCTGACAGCGCTGTGTACATCAAACCAGACCAACGCTTAGTGTTCCAGGAAGTATCAAGCAGTGATGCTTCTTTATGGAATACGTTCATTGAAGAAGTTATTCATCATCGACCTCGAAAGCCATTTTCTGGGTGTCTATTCTTCACCGATTTCGAGTTCATGATCGTCTCTGAGCCAGAGCAAAAAGAGTACACCATTTCGTCGTTATTGGCGCGCTTGAGTACCATCAACTCTAAAACGTCTTCAGCATTGCCAATCTATTTGATTATGTCAAAGCTAGACAAGTTAGACGGCTTTAAAGAATACATGCACTTTAGCTCTCTCAAGACACGTGTTGAGTTCCTCTCTATCCCACTAAAAGAAGCCAAAGGTGTATTTGCAGAGTACTACCGCGATAGCTATCGAAATCTAGTGAGAGTGCTTGAAAGTAATGCGCTAGATGCATCCGCTAATTCAACGGACATTGATGAGAAACAAGCAATACTCGCTTTCCCTAAGCAGTTTGAGCTATGTCAGTCTGAAGTCAGCTATGTGCTTGAGCGTCTATGTGATGTTAACAACGGTGTCTATTCACTAGACATCCGTGAGATTTTCTTTAGTTCGAGTCTGCAAGGCGGTCGCAAGTACAATTTACTTGCAAAAAGTTGTAGTAATTACTTCAACTTACCTATTATCGCGTCAGAGCATACTCAGTTAACAGAAACGCCTTATTTCTCTCGCTTTCTGATTGATTCACAAATATTGCCGGAAAGCGACTTTGCGGGCGAAAACAAGACGTATCTTCGTCTAATTCAGAGACAAAGCCGTTTGGCAATACTCGGCTCTATTATCCTGCTTACTGGGGGCAGTTACTTCTTTTTCACGACATTAGACAGTAACTTACATGTGATGAATCAACTCTTGAGTATCGATGACAAATCACAAGTGGAGCAAGATGCAAGATTCGATGAGCTTTTAGCGAAGGCGACGAAAGCAATAGAGCCTTCTTATGGGGCGTGGCTTAAAGGTTCTAAGGCTTTGGATGAAGAGATATTACCACTCAACATTAGCCGTTTGGATCAAAGCACTCGCATCGCTTACGAAGCATTACTTAAGGACGTTGCTCAACAGTTGATACCTCTCATTGAGAAAGGTTACCGTCTACAACTGACACAAAATCAAAACACTTTTACACGCGCTTTACCTCTATTGAAGGGGTATCTAATGCTAAACGATCCAACAAAGCGTGATATCCGTTTTTTGCGTCATCAAACTCTCCAAATGATGAACGACTTGAGCAACCAAAATGACGTCGTCAATCAGGCGATGCGCTATTTGGACGCTTACTTTCGCACACAGTTTGATCCAATTGATATCAATATGGATCTTGTTCGCGCAACACGTCGCTCATTGCTAGCAAATTCGAATGTTGATCTCGTTTATGCAGGCATTTTAAACGAAGCAAATTCGATTGATTTAGGAACCCTAGATCTGCAACGAGCTGTGGGTTTTGAGTTTAGTAATGTGTTCAACACACCAATCGATAGCGAACGCTTGATCGTAGATAAGATCTATACCTCCACTGGTTTTAGCACTTTTTATCGACCACGCGTGGACCTAATGTCACAACAAGTCATCAGTGACAACTGGGTTTTAGGTCTGTCACAACACGTTATTCCTACTAGTGAAGAACAAGAAGCCTTCAAAGAGGAAGTACGTAAAAAATATACTGACGACTACATCAGTAATTGGCGCAATGCGCTGAGTGAACTAAAAGTCCAGAACTATGACAATGTCGGCGATCTAACGAACGCGATAGACTTAATCTCGGGCCCTTCTTCACCAATGACAACCGTACTGAAGCAGGTCTATGCCAACACACAATTTTCACCCGTTGGTGAAAAAAATGCTCTGATTTCAAAGCTAGACCCGAAACTCGTGGCAGCGGCAGACTCCGCATCAGACGCAGTAGAGGAAGTAGTTAAGCCTGATTACTTGTTGATGAAACGTGTTGAACAAGCTTTTCACTTATTAAACCAACTTCAGGTCAGTGAAACACCAAACTCCCCTACTCCTTGGGATGAGACCGTAACAGCGCTAAGCCGTGTTCGCACGTATATGAAAGACATTGCTGATGCACCTGACCCGCAAATGGCGGCGCTAGCGGCAGCTCAGCATCGAATGAACAGCAGTGAAGCTGACCCATTAATAAAACTTAAACAGATTGCCCAAAAATCACCGGAACCCGTTCGTAGCTGGTTGTTAGATGTGGTTCAACAAAGCTGGTCAGTCATGATTAAAGAGTCCGCTAAAGGCATTCAAACCCAATGGTACAGCGAGATTTACACCAAGTTTAAAGAGATAGGGCTAGGACGATACCCATTTGATCTAACAGCGACCGAGGAAATCTCAATTGAAGATTTTGAATTACTGTTTGCTTCAGGTGGCTTGTTAGACACATTTATTCAGAAAAATTTTGCACCGTTCTACGATACCAATTTGTGGACGCCAAAACAGGTGGATGGCGAGACGATGCCAATCTCTCCGGCTCTGTTAGTGCAACTGCGTAACTATAACGTTATTCGAGACACATTAATTAATAAAAGCACTAACCGCGTTCATATTCCGTTTAGTGCAAGAGTACTCGATCTTGATTCTAGTGCGATTAGAGCGAGCTTAAAAATTGCAGATACCAATATAAGTTACTACCACGGTCCAAGCCGCATTCGTGAAATGGCATGGCCACCGCAAAATGGTGACTTCAATATTAGTATCACACTCCAGGATGTAACCGATGAAGGCAGACAGCACGTTTTAAATAAGAGTGGTCAATGGGCGATATACAGATTGCTAGGTGACTCGACCTTGACAAACACTCATAACGGCAGCTTTGTCAGTGACATAAAAGTGTCAGGGAGGGACTTGAGCTTACGCATCACTCCGTTGACACAGAAAAACCCATTCACTCTTGCTGAGCTGTATAACTTTACGCTCCCAGAGTCGATTTAATAACAATATAAAAACAAAATAGGCAGAACACATGATTTCAAACATGACTTTACAAGGTTTAGATAAATTAGATCGAAAAATACTTTCAAGTCTATTGTCGAATGGGCGAGAGTCGATTGCGAATCTATCCCGAAACATTGGTTTGTCTCGAACAGCAGTAGCAGAAAGAATTAATCGTTTAGAAAAGACCGGTATTATCAAAGGCTATACCGCACAGATTCGTGTAGAAAATGAAGGGCGAAAAGCCGCTAGTTATCTACTGATCTCTTGTGAAAAGGGTAAGAAGAATGATGTAACGAATGCACTTAAAGAAATCCCTGAGGTTCGCTTAACGAGCGTTGTTGGTGGCAACTTTGATATTATTGCCCTAATTGAAGCGCCCGACCTGCAGTCTATTCATCATCTTTGTAATGAAATTGAATCATTTAACGGCATTCAAAGGCTTGATACTACCGTTGTACTGCACCAGCCGATCAGTCGTTAAGCTTTTCTGACCTCTTTGAGGAAAACATAAAGGGCCGCTCGTTGAGCGGCTTTCTTATATGCTTCCGATAAGTCGAATTTTGGCGTCTTTATCCCCTGGGTTGCCTAGCCAGAACGTTTGACCTAGTTGATTCCCTTCTCCATTACCCAGTTTGTTTTCTGGAATACTGTCTAGGTTAACTGTCAACTTTAGGTCCCACGACATTGGGTCACGCAGAATAAAGCGCATCAAGCCCACCAGCGTCTTATGTAACTCACCATCGTAGGAAAACTGCTTAAACGTTTCAAAATCAATGTTGTCGATACACAAGTTAAACTTGCCGTTCAAATCCGCAATGCTTTGTCCCAAGTGTAAGCTTTGCCCCAATACACAATTGGAACGATTGAGTTTGTTACGCTGGCTTTCAGCGATTTCTACACGTCTATAAACCCATTCTTCGATTCGCACATTCGGCAGTGAAAAGTAGTGCGAAACAATACCGGAAATAAGCTTAGGTGAACGTGTACGCGTAGATAACTGGTTCACGTAAGACAGAACTTTCGCTCGATCTAACTCCGCGACTTCACAATCTTGCATAACACTTGACAGACCAGCCAAATGCAGTATGCGCCCAGAAAACGCATCGCTCGCCCCGCTTTTGTACTGCACGTGATATCGGTATTTCTTCCAAACACGATACAGTAAGCTTGTATAGCGGTTGTGGAAAAAGTCGAAGAAATCCTTCACTGGGTTATCATCGGGATCACGACCGACGAGTTTCTCAGTGTAAGACGCAGGCAGGGGCGAGCTTGAACCATGCAAGCCAAGAAAGTTCGTCTCAATACGTGAATATTGCTGTCCGTTTCTTTCCATATGAGTAATAAAGTCCATATCACTCTTTGGAAAGCACAGGTTTGGCGACACGCTGAACTCAATTCGCTCTTGGTGAAAGTATTTGTTCTCGCCCACGGCAACAAAGTTTGAGTTTGGCTCCAGCTGGTAGTGTTTCTCTAACAGCAACACCGCTTGGTAGAAACTAAACTCATTCGACTTATCAGAAAGTGTATTAATCATAGTATTGTCTGCTGCCCGATTAGGCTTGCCCAGTTGTAAACCTCGCCCGTCGCTTCATCGAACACCTCTAGTTCGGTAAAGGAGTTCACACTCGAATACAAACGGATAAATTCATTCAATACCGTGGCCATAAGGAACATATCGCCTTCATTTACGAAGAACTTAGAGTCCGTCACGAGCTTGAATTGGTTACCACGCACAGATACACCACGAAATACGCGATCGATTGGTTTCATCTCTGAAGAAATAATGCCATCAAGTCGATGAATCGACGCGCGGTGGGCTTGTCTATCGACTCGAGAGTGGAAGTCGTAAGTCGAGAGCAACACTTTCAACACATCGATATTGGCCAAAGACAAGTAGTTGAGCGACATGTTGGCAATCAGCTGCCATTGAAGTTCACCATTAACCTGAGGACTTACTGACTGTGTTGGCTTAGTAATGTTTTTAAACGTCGCATACGTTGGCGATTTGTGCGTCGCGTACGTGATATCTCCTACTGACAGGCGCTCCGCTAAGTCCGCGTTACTGCATTGCAGTTTCATCAATACTGTTTCAGTCCCTAAATCCGCGATGTCGCCATTGTGAGTATGGAATGAGATATAGCGCTCTAACCCTCTTCCGCTTACTCGCTCGCCCACTTTGGATTTGTAGAACTCTCGCTTATCACGCTGGTTGATTTGGTGCTCAAACGATTCAAATTCAATCAGTGGTTTTCGGCGACGCTCGTCTTTACTCCAGCTCTCCACTTGCTCAATGGAATAAACCTCGTAATGCTCTTGAGTGTTACTTTGTGGACGCACCTTGTACTCGTTTCGTCGATGCTCTAAACGGATTGGATCGCCGTCTTTTTCAAACAAGTTAACGGCAGGTGTGCAGTGCAACCTTAAGTGTTTATCTTTAAGCACCACCTCTGAAGGCAAAGCACGCTTAAAGTGGAATTTGATTTTGACCGTACTGCGCTGTGGAATGCCTTTTAGCCACTCTAAGCCTTTAATGTCGAAGAACATGAACTTATCTGGCAAAGAGAAGAATTCTTGCAGCAAACGGTAGCCTGCAAAGGAATTTTTGCTGTAAGGCAACAGCGCCTCGTCCTCTTCATGCCCGACTGGCTTAACGTATTCTGGCCCTAAACGATGTTTGTAGCCGCCACCAACATCCAACTCGACGTGATCTAGATAACGGAACAGCCATAAGAAAACAGTGCGAGTAATATGAATCTCACCATGCAGGTGCAATCGCAGCGTGTCTAAACCTATCCGAGACAGCTCAAGGCCATGCTCCGTCGATAACGTCACATCAATCATCGAGCTGGTGCGGCTGTTAGTTTGTTCGATGTTAGTAATCGTAATTGGGTATAGATTGACGTCATAACAAGTACGGAACAAACACTGCGTGCCTTCTACCTGCTCGCTGGCCATTTCCGCACCACGTTTCACCACGGTTTTCTCAGTAACACTTCCGGTATGCGGTTTTAGTTCGCTAATACACAAAGACGGAATCGAACGCATGTAATGTGGCCACAGCAAAGTCATCAGAGATTGCGTAAGCTCAGGCAGTTCATCGTCAATCTTTTCGCGGATGCGTCCGGTCAAAAAAGCAAAACCTTCCAGCAATCGTTCGACATCTGGATCAAAAGTTCCTTCAGAGAGAAAGTGAGTTAACTTCGGATGATATTTGGCAAACTCACTACCCGACTCGCGTAAATACGTGAGTTCATCTTGAAAGTATTTACTGTTACTCAAGTGGCACCTACTAAACGTTAAATTGGCCGTCGGTTCCCATGTAGACATCGATCGACATTGGGACTTTACCGCCGTTATGGGAAACTTCGCCGCGAATACCAAAGCCGAGTTGTAATGGATTATGGTGGTCTTCACGGTAATGAACCTCGACATTCAGCAGTCGGGGCTCAAAGCGTTCTATGGTTGACGTGATGTTTTTTTGAATATGGCGAACGAGGTTTGTGTTGTTAGAAAGTACGTCGTTAAAATCTGGCAGACCATACTCATTGTCGATCATTGCGTTGCCGGAGTGCGTATTCAACAAGTCAGCGAGATGCGAGTGAATGGATTCAATCAAATGCTTATGAGACACCACTTTCTCGTAGCAGTTTTTTGGTTCTCCTAGCTCGATCCGCTCTAAAAGACGGTAACCTTTTTCCATATGCGGTCCTACGAAAAAAGCAGCCAGTCTTCACTGGCTGCTTGATGGTTTCAGTAATGGGTTATTGGTCTAGCTTACCAACTAGAGACAAGTCGAAGCTTGCGCCCATGTACTTGAAGTGAGGACGTACAGACATCGATACTTTGTACCAGCCTGGATCGCCTTCTACGTCTGATACTTCAACCTTCGCAGCGCGAAGTGGGCGGCGACCACGAACTTCCGCTGGCGGGTTCTCCTGGTCAGAAACGTATTGACGAATCCACTTGTTCAATTCGATTTCTAGGTCAGAACGCTCTTTCCAAGAACCAATTTGCTCACGCTGTAGCACTTTGATGTAGTGCGCTAAACGGTTGATAATGAACATGTAAGGAAGCTGAGTACCTAGCTTGTAATTCATCTCGGCTTGTTTGCCTTCCGGCGTGTTCGCAAACACTTTTGGTTTTTGAACAGAGTTTGCAGAGAAGAACGCCGCGTTGTCAGAACCTTTACGCATGGTTAGCGCAATGAAGCCTTCTTCCGCTAGCTCGTACTCACGACGGTCAGAAACCAGGATCTCGGTTGGGATCTTAGTCTCGATTTGACCCATAGCTTCAAAGTTGTAAACCGGTAGATCTTGTACAGTACCACCGCTTTGAGGACCAATAATGTTCGGACACCAACGGTACTTAGCAAATGATTCACTGATCTTAGACGCCATCGCGTACGCTGAGTTACCCCATAGGTAGTTATCATGGCTGTCTGTCACTTGCTCATCGTAGTCAAACGCCTTAATTGGGTTATCTTCAACAGAGTAAGGCGTACGTAGCATAAAGCGAGATGTACATAGACCTAGGTAACGTGCATCTTCGTGCTCACGCAGACCACGCCATTTCGCGTACTGTGGACCTTCGAATACAGACTTAAGATCTTTTAGGTTTGGCAGCTCTTCGTAGCTGTCTAGACCAAAGAATTTAGCCGATGCCGACGTGATGAATGGTGCGTGAGACATTGCACCTACGTTCGCCATATATTCCATCAGTTTGATGTCAGGCGACGAAGCTGACATAGCGTAATCACAAATGACGGCGCCAACAGGTTTACCACCGAACTGGCCGTATTCACGTGTGTAGATTTGCTTGTACAGGCCAGACTTCACCACCTCTGGCGCGTCTTCGAAGTCATCAAGAACTTCGTCTTTCTTTGCAGAGATCAGTTCGATTTGAATGTTCTCGCGGAAGTCAGTGTGATCAACCAGGTACTTAAGGCCACGCCACGTTGATTCAATCGCTTGAACTTCTTCGTTGTGAAGAATTGCATCAACTTGCTTAGACAATTTTTGGTCGATTTCAGAGATCATCAGATCAACCAGAGATTGGTCGACTTTCTCTGTGTTCGAACTACTTAGTAGCTCACTGATGAATGCTTCTACGCCGCGTTTTGCAACGTCAAAACCTTCATCACTTGGCTTTAAACGTGTTTCGTTAAGAATGCTATCCAGAAGTGAGCCTGATTCAACTAAGGCTGCTTCTTGTTCTGGCGCTTGTGCTTCTGCAGACATGATATCCCTTACTCTTCTTTCGCGTCTTGGTCGTTGCCAATGCTTAGTTCATCCAACAGTTTCTTTCTCGCCTCTTCATCTTGAAGAACCGATGCGATCTTCTTACGGAACGCAGGAACATTTCCTAGAGGACCTTTCAGTGCAACCAAGGCTTCGCGAAGCTCAAGTAGGCTGTTTAGTTCAGGTACACTTTTCGCGATCGCTTCAGGAGAGAAGTCCTTCATATTTTGGAACGTCAGATCAACACCAATCTGGCCGCCTTCTTCATCAGAAAGACGGTTTTCAACGTTGACTTTAACGTTTGGAGACATGCTCTCTAGCACTTCGTTAAAGTTGTCTTTGTCGATGTTAATTGGAGTACGTTCTTCAATTGGTGTCTCATCTGCACGCGCAGTAAAGTCGCCAACTACCATCATGCTTAGCGGCAGCTCTACGTCTTCTTGCGTATCGCCAGTTGCTGGAACATAACGGATATTAATTCGCTCTTTAGGAGCCACCGAGCCGTCACGTGACATAATTCGTTCCTTATCTAACTCTTTAATTAGTCGTAAATTGCTTTCCACTCTTCATACTTCTCAGGCAAAAGATCCTTACTTCTGAATAACCGATGGAGTGTTTTTCGAATTAGGTCTTCTAACTGTGACGATAAGTGGGGTTCCCAGCTCGCGAGATTAAACGCTTTTTGTACTTCCCACCCCTTCTCAAGATACGGCAAACACAACGGGTATAATCCAACAGACTGGTAAGCTGCTATCAATTGTAAATACAGCATGAACTGCCCTCGTCCCGAGCTATCCAGCTCAAGTTTGTGGGCAAGCTCTGCGGCACATTCCCCTAGATTTTCTAGAGTGATATCCTCCATTGGCAGCGAGTCTTCCTGCGAAATCACAACCGTTTGAACAACGGGTTGAGAAGTCGAAGAAGTGGTATCTTGAGTCGATAACCAGCTCAAGGTCGCTTCATCTGCAAATGGTATAGAATTCTTAAATGAGAGGTGCTCGATGCCCTCTAGCGATTCAACAAAACGCGTCACTTCTTGCTTCACAGCAAGCGCTGCATCATCAAAGCTCAAGTTATTAAGCATCGAATACACGAAGTAATGGCCCGTCAGCCAAAACGGCGCATCCGTTAATGTGCGCTCCAAACGCTTAATGGTGTCGATGTCGCTTTCTTGGTCAGCTTTATCTCGGTATTCCGCTTGTTGATCGGACGACACTGCCAAGCTCAAAGGCGTTTGATTGTTTTGATGGTCGGGTAGACCATCAATGTCATCCCAAGTCAGATGACGATAAATCCGGTAAGCCAGCGGATCACTTGGGTTCGCATGAAGCATGACTTCTGCAACCTTCTTCAAGGTGCGCTTAGAAGCTGTCGGCGAAGAGAAGTCCGTATCGACATCCACTTCTTTTGCCACCGCTTTCTTAACTGGCGCAGGTTTAGGGGCCGGCGGAACCGCCTTCACCGGTGCGGTTTGCACTTCACTCTGCGCTGGCGTTTCTTCGGCAGCAGGCTGCGTAGCTGGTGCAGGCGCCGCTTGTTCGACGTTAACGACTGCATCATCGCTCTGCTCATCAGCCACCGCTTGTTGAGATAAGACATTGAGTTGAGTGCGAATCTCAAAGAAATCCGCTTCTGAGTCTTGGTAAACCTCGTCGTACTGGCGCTGCACTTCTTCAATAGTCGAAATGCAGTTTGATACCAAATCCCATGACTGAGCGCTTTCCGCTAACTTGCTGCTGACCAGTTTAAACTGATGGTTCAACCATTCGACCGCGCCATCTCGACCCCGCTTTCGCGAAGGATACAATTCAACGCCAAAGCGACTTAACGCCTCACTAAGCAGCTTTAGACCTTGTTCAAAGCCTTGCAGACCAAACTCTTCTGTTAGCGCGCGAACGAGGTAACAAATGGCTTTTAAGTCTTTACTGTGGTGCTCTAGAACTTCAGTCGCGTGCGTTTTTACCACGCTCCAATCTACTGTTTCGCCAAACAAGGAACCGAATTTCTTCACTTCGGACTCCATCATTTCATAGCAAAACTCGTAACGGGCATCGTTTCCCACTGGAGATTCATCAGAAATAGGATTAAGCAGACGATCGATATCAATGTTGGACAAAATTCACGTCTCCTTCAGTCAAGTAATCTCTCAACGCACGCGCTACCGCAATTGCGCCATTTGCTGGCTTAGATAATCGATGGCTCTGCTCAATCGCATCCGACGCCATGCTATCTAGAATTTTCGTGATTTCTGTAAATTTACTTGGTGCATTCCGTTCTAAATCGGCAAGGGATTCATGTAGCTTTTGTTTGTCGTAAACGGATTGCTCCATCACGGTGCTAAACAAAATAAATTCGCTTCTTGCGACGATTAAATCCTTTATTTTTTGTCTAGTTCTGGCGTATTACCGAAGTAGGCTTTGGCTAATTCGGCTTCTTCAATTGCTTTGGTGTAAAAGTGCGCCTCTGCATGTTTATCGATGGAGTCATTAATATTTTCCATCACAGCCTTTGGTAAGATTTGGTTGTAGAAATAGGCTTGTGACTGGTTTAACAACCATGCCTCTTTCATTTCATTTTCTGCGAGCTTAGCTTCACCATCTAAAATTAAGCGAGCAATCTGCTTATCTCGACTGCCAGCTATGGCAGATACTTTCATGGAATCGATAGACGCGACATTTAACCCAGACATCACTTTAGTCAACGCCTCATCCGCATATGGAAACAGAGCACCGTCACGAACAAGGGTTTCTCGCAAGGTGACAAGCTCCTTACGTAATTCGACTAATGCCATTGGTAAGCCATCCGCTAACGATTGATACGACGTTAACTGAGCCTGTTTTTCTTCATATAAATTCGAGAGGCTTAACTGCTGAGCTTGATATGCTGTTCGATAAGCTACTGTCATATCAATACTCTGAGTAGCTTGAGACAATTCTTCTTTGATTTTCCATGGAGGCTGAGCCAAAAAAGAAGCCGTTTCAGAGGGCGTAATAACGTGAGTTACAGTAGTGACACCTCGGGAAAAAATGGCATCCAATTGATCTTTATTCTGTTGATACAAATAACTTCCTGCTGTTGCCAGCACACTCAACACTAAGCTCGCCTCTAATATTTTAAAGCGACCATACGCCGTTTTATCATTTGGCTTACAGTGTGTAAGCAGCAAGTCCGCGTTACGCAAGCTACTGAAAATTGGTGCGTTAGAATTTGAGCTAATTGATTGCGTATCGATTCGCGCTAACTGTTGAGCAAAAGAAATAGCGGTATAGCCATGCCCTCTTGGTTTGTTGATGACTTCTTTCAGCAATTTCCAAATATGAGCCGGGATCAAAGCCGGACGCTTTCGATCTTTTAACTGCTTATTCCAAGCATCACCAAATATTGATCCTAAAAATAGGTGTCCAGCGAGCAAAGCGAGAGAGTAAACATCATCTTGCGGTTCCGCGATGCCAGTTTCTATATAAAGAGGGGAAGCGTAGCTCAAGCTTGCTTCTGCGTAAGGTTCTGTCTCTCCAATGTAACGAGCAGCGCCGAAATCAATGAGCTTAACGTAATCGCCTTCACTCACTAATACGTTAGATGGTTTAATATCAAGATGGCAGATACCTCTTGTATGCATAAACTCTAGAGCGCCAGCGAGTTGATACACCAACCAAGCGATGTGGTCGTGGCGGAAGCCTTTAGAAGAATGACGCTCCATTTTTTCTGCCAGTGATTCACCTTGGATCCACTCGTACATCAAATATGGGCGTTCGAATTCGTTGCCGATTTTTACAAAGTTAGCCACGCTAGGGTGTTGAGAAAGCTCCAGCCTGCTCGCTTCGTTAATCAACATTTTGCTCGCAAATTCTGGCGAGTCATCATTGATAACTTTGCAACAGATTTGCTTCTCTGGCTGCCCTTTTTTTGCAAGATGGTAAACCGTTGTCTTACCATTTTTAGAAGGAAGCTTGTCTAATACATCAAACTGTGAAAAAAGCACGTACTCAAGCTTCGGCTTATTTTTTTCTGCTAGCCTTTGCTCATTCAGTTTCTTTTTCTCAATAGCTTTAACAACCAACTGATCGATATATCCTTTGGCTGTACTCTGATTATTAGACACTTAGTACTCTTTCATAGAATAAATATTATTAGAGTTGAATAATATTTTCTTGAACGTACTTGTATCAAGGTTGGTATTTAAAACAAACAGTAAGCCTATTATTTTAGTTATTATTACTAACTTATTAGACCTTTTTACTTACGCTTTCACTGCATGAGTTATACGCTTTTTCGTGTTACAAACTTCAACCTAATAATATGAGTATATTTTCATTGCCATTTGATCGATGAGTGCCCACTAACATTGCAGTAATTGGAGAACTCCTTTGTCACCATGAAAGTCGAACATTAACAATGTAGTTGGTTGCTTAAAGTGGTGCTCTCTGACCGCAAAGGCAATTAAAGCGAGAGAAGAACAACTACCCATTGTGCCCCACAACTCATTGATAAGCTGCGGTTGTTCTGGGTTCGTGAATCGTTCTGCTTTCGCCCCCAGAGCAAAGCCGTAATCTTCCGAATGCATGCGCAGGTTCGTCATATCGGAATACACTTCACCAAATGAATCGAGCTTTTTACTCGCACGTTGAACAAGTCGAAACATGCCTCTTCGGTCTGAAGTGTTTAATTCCGTATCAATGTAGCCAAGCTGCGCTTGAGGCTTAAGTTTCAATGTTTCTACGGTGTTTTTTCGACAAAGAATTAAACCCGCCCCACCCTCGCTCGGAATAACGCCCCATGGATTATTGGTACTCATTACCATCGCATCGTCGATGAGTGTTTGCATCGAACTCACCAAGGAATCGACACTGATACACATCATAGCATCATATTTATCCAATGATTTCATGGCCTGGAGAACGAAACTGGGCCCACTGGCATGAACAGCATTCACCACAGAGAGAAATTCAGCATAGTTACTTTCACCAAGCCATTCTTGCACCTTTACTAGTGAAACAGACGCAGGCACAGCTATAAGCAAAGGTATTGGTCTCAATGAACGTGGTAACTGTGCTAACAATGAATCAAGCAAGTGGGTGATTAACTCACACGTTTTCTCAAACTGCTCACTTTCTTTGGTGTATTCGATTTTGGCGTAAGTAAAACGCTCGATACCATCATCCCCTACACATTGGTCGAATCTTCCTAAATCAGCATACGAAACTGCACTAGCAATATCTAAATTCATACCGGTTGGCGTCATCACTTCCATCCCTAGCACGTAACGGCCTGTTGAATTATGCATGCTCGCTTACCTCTTCCAACTTAGTGATCGAGCTCCTTGCCCTGACAAGGAAACGCAGCCGTGTAACTGATTGATATAGTTTTCTTTTCCGCATCAACGAATAAGGTGTACATCGCCATATCAGCTTGATAACTTTGACCTTTAAACGTCGCGATCGCACGGTATTTTTCTTTAGGAATTCGAAATGAAAGCGTGTCATCATGACAAAAACCACTCATCATCAAACGCTCCCCCCCACGAAGAAAGCCTTTGCACTGTTGATCAATAGGCGCGCTTTGGAAGAACCGCTTATCAAAATCGAGTGGCAACATTGGCTTGCGATTCTCAATCCAATCGTCATCGAACGTGCCGGCCAGCTTCTGGCGCGCCTCAAAGAACGGAGGCACTGGCCCGAACCCCGCAACGCGTAGTTTTTTCGCGGCGGCACTCCAGTCCTCTCGGGGATAAAAAATCGAGGGTACTTTCTGTTCAAGCAATTCTTTGTTGGAATCGGCAACACCACCGCCTATTCGGTTACGTAAATCACCGCCTACCGCGCAAGTGTAATCAATGTCTTTTTCAATAAATGGGACTGGGTTGCTCAGCGTTATACTACCAGCATGCTCAACCCATACTCGCTCCCCGTGAATAGCGAGAGTCTTATCGATATGACCATCAATCAGCACACGACACTCTTGGTATGTCACTGGCTTTTTCGCGTAGCTGCGCGCTTTGCCGTAAACAAGTACATCTGTGTTTTCTTTGGTATACGCGAACTCGTGGTCAACTTTCATCGCAGAGAAGCCTTCTTCGCCCAAATATTGGGGATCATCGAAGATTTCACTTTCACCTAATTCGTGCCAAACCACACCATCGAATTGCCATGTGCGTTTGGCGACTACAACCCAGACTTCATCGCCGTTTTCGTCACGTTGAAAACGACCTTTAAGTGATAGCTCAGGGTGCGCCTCAATATCCCATAACTGCATTGCTATTCCTTAAGTTGAATCGTTCGCTCGCAGAAGGTGCGGCCTTTAAATTGTTGAAGTTCCAGTCTTGTTGATGAATCGGCATTGCCATATCCCAAGGCACGTAGGCTCTGGATTGAATACAGAGTTGACGCCATAGCCAATCTCGGAACAGCACATCAACGTTAGCATCTTGCATCGCAGCTAACGTAGACTCGAAGCTCAATGCGTAACCCAAGCGGCTTGGTAGATTTTGGATGTATTTTTCATCTTCCACCCACTCATTGAGCAGATCGACGATCTCTTCCCATTCATACTCGACACCAACATCTTGGGGAGTCAGAGGAAGAAGCTTTCCGTAGACGACATACAAGGCATGAAGCCAAATTTCACCTTCAGCTTCCTCCAGACTTTCCAAGTGCTCGATGATTTGGGGCACCAGTTTCCAATCACCACTCAGCGCAAAATCAACAGGTGCTAATGAAGAAGAGATATCAAACGCCTCAAACTCTTTTAACTCAAGCAACTTGGCATAAGTGAGCACTTGCGCTGATGGTAATCCATTTGGTTCGATGCCAAAGCACTGACGGAACCAAGTGCCTCTGTCACGTTTGGTAATCAAACGTTCAAATAGATATTGTTCGCTGCCTGCATTGTCATTGAGCCAATCAATCCCCTCTTTCACGTCTTGTAAAGCGAGCAGTGGCAAAGCAACATGAGAGCTAATGATGCTGGCTTTGTGCCAGCGCTTGATGAGAGAAACACTTAATGTTTGACGTACACGTAAGCATTCAAAGTAAAACGCACTGGATGTCGCATTACCCTCAATAAGCTCCGAAAGCGTGCTATCCATAGATTCAACCGGAGATTGTACGGCAATGACCATTGCGGTTTTAGCGTCAATATCTTCGAGTAAAATCAAGCCGCACAAAAGGTTATCCAACTCTGAGCCCAACTCGCCCTGCAGCATCAGCCAGCTGTAGATTTCTGACTCTTGGCCTCTTAATTGATGAATCAAGCCCGGTGCTAATCGATAAAACGACAAGTAGACCTGCTTGAGCTCTTCAATTTGACGTTCAATAAGTTTGAGATACGCCAACTCACGACTTGGATAACCCCTTTTGTGAATTTGAACTCGCTGCCTGATTAAAAACCCGATACTTTCAGAAGCAATGGACAGCTTTTCATTACAGAAATCCAGCCATGTTACTGGCAACTGGGAAAGGTCATTCACAGCGCGCTCAGCTTTTGCTAACGCGCCTTCGACTTCTTGATTGGTTATGGGTGCCTTTAGGTGCTCAACACCGATTCTTTGTCGCATCTAGTTATCCGTTATTAGCGTGCCATAACGCGATTGCAATTAGTTAATACAAAGTAATTAGCTAACTCGACGTAAATTAGCTAATGCTAGGTAATTAGTTAATTGCGATCGTTCCGCCTTGAATTTTTTGTGCTTTTTCTGCTTGAGAAGTGACATACTTTGCTTTAGTGGTAATTCGTCCATCGCGCCCGCTATAGCGAGTTTCTGTCTCACCACTTTTGACTACCAACTCTTGTTCTGTCTCGATAACCATCTTCTTCGCTCGCAATACAAACTCGTCAGAGTCATCCAGAATGGAGAAGAGAATGTCCGTCACAAGAGGCAAGCTTAAGTCGTCGTTCAAAAACTCAACTCGACAACTTAATCGATTATCGATAGCCATTTGCAGTTCAGAACGACGAAAGCCACGTCCTAGTCTCGCAGTGAGTGGCTGCTTAAATGGGTTACCATCAAAATCAACTCGCACACTGCCCATAGACTCATTGATAGCCACTATTCTTCCAAAACGCGAAAAGCAAGCCGTTGATTCGGCTTGCTGCTCTGATATTACTTCTGTTGTAAGAGGTTGTTTTTCCATTGTTAGTTAACCACTACGTTGCCACCTTTCACGACGACTTTGTCACTGCCTTCGATCGTAATAGCCGAGCCTGATAACTTTATTGAACCATCACTGTTCATCACTAAAGAGGAGCCACCCGTTTTCAATACAATCTTGTCGCCACTGATAATTTGCGTTGCACCATCAGCTTTATAAGCGGTGTTCCCTTTCACTGATACCGTTAAGTTGCCACCAACCGTCTGGTTATCATCCGCACCAATATCTGAACTCTTAGACGCACCGATAGTAAGGTTACTGTTTTCGCCTATATCTAAGTCATCATTTTTACCGATCTTAGTCGTACGGTTATCACCAATTTCTAAGTCAGAATTGTTTTTCACATACTGGGCTTCGTTCGCGTTGTATGTGACGGTAACGTCTTGCTCGACTGTCTCGGTAAACGTACTGTTTACTTGTGTCGTTTTATGTCCATGAATGGTTTCTTTATGGTCACCATGAACTTCATTCGTTTGGTGACGTGCAACCTTCAAGAATTCATCTTGACCGATATCACGGTAACGGTTGTTGAGCACCTTGGTCGACATGTCTTTTTGAGCGTGAATATAGACTTCTTCTTGGTTCGCTTCGTCTTCAAAACTCAACTCGTTGTAACCTGTTCCTTTGTGCGTTTGCGTGCGGAACGTGGTACGAGTTTTGTTTTCTGGCAAAGAGTACGGTGGGAAATGCAAACCGTTGTAAACTGCGCCCGTAACTAACGGACGATCTGGATCCCCCTCAAGGAAAGTCACTACGACTTCATGGCCAATACGCGGCAAATAAACTGCGCCCCATGTTGGCGCCGCCATGGATTGGCTTACACGAATCCAACAGCTTGAATGTTCGTTGTTATCACCGTAGCGATCCCAATGGAACTGTACTTTCACTCGACCAAGCTTGTCGGTGTAAATCTCTTCACCTTCTGGTCCTACAACAACCGCCGTTTGAGGGCCATCAACCACTGGTGCTGCTAGTTTAGGCGCCTTAAACACCACATCACGTGGAATACACGAGAACTGGTTGTAGTAAGTGGTTGGCATACCACTCGCTTCATCTTCATGCACTTGCGGATCTTGACCTGTGTGCATTACAGACAACATAAGGTAATCGCGGTTAATCTCAGAACGCGGGTGGTCACTGACGTTAAAGCTGTAACCAGATGCTAAGCGCATTACGTCACTCGTTGCTTCCACTTGTTGATTATCGACTATGTGTTCCGACATCCACTCCGTGGTTCTCACCTGACCCATCAGCGGGTCAACGTATCGTCCAGGATAATCAAACTGCTTGAGATCTTGGTCTAGCTCGCCAGCCTGTGTCATCTCTTGTGGAATTTTAGGGTGTTCGTAGTTGTAATCTGTGTACGTAACCTGTCCTGTTCTAACGCGGTTAACTAACTCGAGATCAGAGATATGTTCGCGATCGGCAACACCGCCACCATCGGCATGATAAACAATCGGCCCAATGTAAGAAGCATTTAGTGGCGAGCTTATCAAAGGTGCAATCGCGTCA
This sequence comes from Vibrio sp. 1288, assembly GCF_033344475.1. Classification (NCBI taxonomy): domain Bacteria; kingdom Pseudomonadati; phylum Pseudomonadota; class Gammaproteobacteria; order Vibrionales; family Vibrionaceae; genus Vibrio; species Vibrio sp. 1288. Next base: position 1,248 of record NZ_JAWPOX010000053.1, on the reverse strand, counting down.
TTACTGTCGACAATGACCATCGTATGATTTGAATCGCTATGGTCAAAGTAATACCACATACCGTGTTCAGCCATCATACGCTGCACGAAGTGCAAGTCAGACTCACGGTATTGCAGAACGTATTCTTTTGGAGGATAAGTACCCGACACTTCAAATCGGTAATCGGTGACTGCCCCATCATCGAGTACTTCTGTGATGATGTCTTGCGCTGACTTTTGCTGGAAAATACGACAATCTTGGCGCTGAGATAAGAACCAAGCTTGAGGAACCAAGACTAATTGATAACGAGAAAAACGACGCCCAGTCCCTAAGTAACGAACTTCATTCACCACTCCGTTGAACACACGCGCAGCCCCAACACCTTGTCCGTAAAGTGTCAATGTTCCTGCTTTACGTATTAACTCATCGAACGAGATATCTGGATCAAGTGAAAGTAATGAGAGATTGATGTGGAAAGGCTTAGATAACTCTTCATGAACATGAAAGCTCTCAACCCGAAATTCATGCCCACATCCAGGCACTTCAAATTTAAATTCTACGTCATTCACCATATCTTTTACCTGATACAAATAATCGAATTAGGGCCAACAATCGTTGGCCCTGAATCTTTACGCGACGAGCAATTAAGCTTCGCGTGGAGCACGCCAGTCGTCGTTACCCGCAGTACCACAGTTTTCGTGAGTTACTTCGATCGCACGGTAAGTGAACTTAAGCACTTCTTCTGTCACGCGGTCAGCTGTTGCTGCGTCTTGACAGTGGTTCATACGAGTTTGGATATCGACAAGTAGCGCATCAATCAATTTGATTGAGTAGTAGTGCTCTTGTTTACCTTGAACTGAAGTGCGGTAGAAGCGGATCACACACTCAGGAAGTTTTTCGCCAGATACTAGTGCGTTGAATAGTAGTGGAGATGAGCGATCTTGAACTTTAGTTACAACAAGTGGACGGTGTACACGTTGACCAGTTGGCTGACCACTTTGTGGATCACGTGGAACTGTTAGCACGTGATCAAGTTCTTGTACTAGGAACTCATCAACGTGAGCTTCTTGCCATGTGTTACCTACTGAATCTGCAGAGTAAGTATCTTTAGTAATATGGCCTTGAGTCTCACCTTGGATAGACATATATGCTGGAGTTGGCATCGCTATTTCCTTTTCTAAAATCTGTTTTGGGCTTTGTTGCTTAATTCGATGAGAAGACATGGTAGCCCCATGTTGTTCAGTTCTTAAACAACATACTGAGTTTCAG
>NZ_JAWPOX010000537.1:0-691 GCF_033344475.1 Vibrio sp. 1288 | reverse complement strand
GTGAACCGGACGAAGTTAAAATTCTTTCTGGCGTGTTTGAAGGCAAAACCACAGGCACTTCAATCGGCCTGTTGATCGAAAATACCGATCAACGTTCAAAAGATTACTCAGACATCAAAGATAAGTTCCGCCCGGGACATGCTGATTACACTTACCACCAAAAATATGGCATTCGTGACTATCGTGGCGGCGGCCGTTCGTCAGCCCGTGAAACTGCGATGCGTGTGGCTGCAGGTGCAATCGCGAAGAAATATCTGAAAGATGAATTTGGCGTAGAAATCCGCGCTTACTTGTCACAAATGGGCGATGTTTCTATTGATAAAGTCGACTGGGACGAAATTGAAAACAACGCATTCTTCTGCCCAGATGCAGACAAAGTGGAAGCGTTTGATCAACTGATCCGCGACCTAAAAAAAGAAGGCGACTCAATTGGTGCGAAAATTCAGGTTGTTGCAACCAACGTACCTGTTGGCCTTGGTGAACCAGTGTTTGACCGCTTGGATGCAGACATTGCGCACGCGCTAATGAGCATCAACGCGGTGAAGGGTGTTGAAATTGGTGATGGTTTTGATGTCGTAAACCAAAAAGGCAGTCAGCACCGTGACCCACTTTCTCCGCAAGGTTTTGGTAGCAACCATGCTGGTGGCATCCTTGGTGGTATCTCGACTGGTCAAGACATCGTTGCGAATAT
>NZ_JAWPOX010000536.1:0-692 GCF_033344475.1 Vibrio sp. 1288 | reverse complement strand
CCTTGGTTCGCTTCTTTGCGTACCGCATCGAGGTTATCGATGATCGCTTGCAGATCTCCTGCAACTTTACCATCGGCAAGAAAATCGATTTCTTCTTCAGGGAAGTCGATGGCCGCTTCCACATAGATGCGAAGATGAATCAGTGATTCCACCAGCGTTTGAATACGCTGCGAGAACTGGCCTTGTAGCGATTGTAGCGCCGATTTCGCTGCTTCTTCAGAGCTAGCATCAATCAGGTCGGCAATCGCTTCTGCCTGAGTCAAGTCCATCTTGTCGTTCAAGAACGCACGTTCCGAGAACTCACCAGGACGGGCTGCTCGTACGCCAGCTATGCCCAGAATACGTTTAATCAGCATATCCATGACCACAGGGCCACCGTGACCTTGAAGTTCTAATACGTCTTCGCCCGTGAACGAGTGCGGGTTAGGGAAGTACAGTGCAATGCCTTGGTCGAGCACCGTGCCATCTTCGGCTTGAAACGGCAGGTATTCAGCGTAACGCGGTTTTAGAGTTTTCCCTGTGACTTCCAATGCCACTTGGTTGGCCTTAGGGCCTGAAACACGAATAATGCCGACACCACCACGACCTGGTGCAGTAGCTTGAGCGACAATCGTATCTGTAGTCATAATTTTGCCTTTTGAGCTGGGCTCGGTGGAGCCATCACTATTAATTAGCTGAATTGTAATCAGCCA
>NZ_JAWPOX010000535.1:0-693 GCF_033344475.1 Vibrio sp. 1288 | reverse complement strand
ACAAATTTCAAAAACGTTGATACCATGAAAAAACAAGATTCTTTTAAAACAACCACCTGTGCAACACAATCAGCACTCAAAGAAGGCTTTGACCTTGGGTTTTATAAAGAAGCGCTTATCGTTGCTGCACCAATGCAGCAGGGCTATAACGTGGCGCTTAAGGGTAGGGGTTTGTGGGTGTTTGCTGGCAGCGCCAGAAAACCAAAAGAACCCAGAATATTCAAAAGCCTAGATGCTGCTATGAGCGCATTGCAGGGTATTGGGTTTCAGACTGCCACGATTGAGCTTTAAGGGCGTGGGGGTCAAGGATTTTCGCGGAGGCTCCCGAAGGGATACCGCTAAAATGCGTGATGCACACAACCGCCCCCAAAAACTGGATCAGGGGTTTGGCTAGAACGAAGTGATGCCAAGCCCTTACAAAGCCTTGCTCGAAAGTGTGGGCGAGTGCAGTTGTAAAAGCCGTGAGAAATGAGTAAATTACATACGAAATGAGGGCAAGAAGCCCCAAAATGCAAAAACCCCGCTTCATCGAGACGGCAATCTCTCAGCGGGGTTCCAAAGACAAGAGAATTATGAATCGAACTGACCTAAAAATCAACCTTTCACAACGCCTCTTGTCATCGAATAGCGATGACGAGTATGTGCGGATCTAACGAGCGAGGAGCGCCACAAGGCGCGGGCTGCAAGCCCCTC
>NZ_JAWPOX010000534.1:0-693 GCF_033344475.1 Vibrio sp. 1288 | reverse complement strand
GTTAAGCTCCATTTACTCTTGAGCTTCGCGCTGGATTTCACTTCCCAAAGTTTGATGCCGGATTCGAGCAAATCTTCACGATATTTGGCGTACCAGCCATGAACGGCAAAGACGTCATTCGACGCAAGGCTGTTGGTTACGATGGTGATGTCGACACCTCGCTTAGCTGCATTCGTCAGAGCTTTTGTGCCAGCTTCTGTTGGGATGAAATAAGGCGAGATGAGCACGAAAGAGTGCTCAACACTTTTTAGTAGCTCGGTTAAGTTTCCGACTAATTGGCTATCGTGTGTCGTGACTTTATCTGGCAAATCGAACCAAACTTGTCCATCACCCCAGTACAAGTTCAGTTTGCCTTGTTTGAGGTCTTGATACATATCCAAGGCGGTAAAATCGTATCGGCCAGAAGAGAATTTCTCTTGCAAGTTCAGTTTGGTGACTTGTTTTTGAATCGCGGCATCGGAGACGCTTTGAGATTCTGGCGATATCCACTCCATCGGCACGGCGTGTACGCTGTTCCAATAAAGATCAAACTGATCCGCCGTTTGCTGCACGGCTTCCCCGTAGAGCAGTAAATCGAAGTCGCCGAACTCTACTTCTGATTCAAAAGAGAAATACTCGTTACCAATATTTCGTCCACCGACAATCGCAGAGACACTGTCAGCAATCAGCGACTTATTGTGCATTCGGCGGTTC
>NZ_JAWPOX010000533.1:0-693 GCF_033344475.1 Vibrio sp. 1288 | reverse complement strand
CCTGATGGGGCTTTTGTTCACTGGTTATTCCGTGCGCGAAATTTGCCGCAAACTCAGCATCAACCCAAAAACGTTTTATGATCACGTTGACCACATCGCCAGTCGTTGTCGTCGTAAGCTCGCGACCATTGATGCTCGTTGGGTTAATCACGCCAGTCACTACGAGTTGGCTTCCAGCTACATTGCCTTGCAGCCACACAGCAATAATGGAGTGTACTGGATTGTGTCTGGTGAAGCGCACTCGGGCTACATTCTTTGCCAACACGTGAACTACTCTTCGGATGAAGAACCTATCGCGACGCTGGATCACAACCCGTACGACGAAGTTTCTCGGTTTGGCTCTCAAGAGGACACAGCGGAAGCGAGTGAGCCACCAGCGGAACCTTCTAGTCACCTTAGAGAGCGCATTGACCAAAAATACCAAACGATTTTGGCTCGTGGTAACGTCGAAGATCCGCTCGGTAACTTATCGGTATTTCATTACCCATCGAAAGGCGCGTTAGTTCGTCCTCCTTACACCTCGTACGCGCACTATTTGCATGTACTTGATATGTGTTGCCCTAACAAGCGGGTTTCGATTTACATGCCACAAGATCCCCTGCTCCGCTCTGCAGCGTTGAGCGTTTGTTTGTCTCGTATTCAAGAGAAAAACGTCGATCTGATGTATGTAGAAGAAGACGCTGGCTGGGACAT
>NZ_JAWPOX010000532.1:0-694 GCF_033344475.1 Vibrio sp. 1288 | reverse complement strand
TCTGGATTAGTCCGCCAGATTTTTGGTGCTCGTTACCTATCAACACTTTATGGCTTGGTATTCTTTACTCACCAAGTAGGAAGCTTCTTGGGGGCTTGGGTCGGTGGCCGCATCTACGATTACTACGGTTCATACGATCCAATCTGGTGGTCAACCGTCGTTCTGGCACTCCTCGCCGCTTTGATTCACTTACCGATCAATGACAAGCCAGTATCGCGCTTGAATTTGGCAACCGCCTAGCCAGAAAGGCTCTTAACGTCTACCGTTGCGAGCCTTTTTTCAGCAGCCCAATGATCTCCGCTTTCCTTTATCAAATGAGTATTCTCATCAATGATTTCTTATTTAAGATAAAGCACACCCATTCATCCTCTGTTAAGATTTGTGTGACATACTTTGTAGAAAGTTATAAATCAAAAAGGGTTTTAGATGAGAACACTTGGCAACATCATCTGGTTTTTATTCGGTGGCGTATTCATGGGATTGCTGTGGTGGCTATTCGGTATTCTTGCGTTCATCAGCATCATCGGGATTCCGTGGGGGCGAGCTTGTTTCGTCATGGGTAACTTTTCGTTTTTCCCATTCGGCAAAGAAGCTGTTTCGCGTGATGAACTAACCAATGAAATGGATATTGGCACGAGTCCGCTAGGCGTCATCGGCAACGTACTTTGGTTTGTGTTTGCAGGTTTGTGGCTGG
>NZ_JAWPOX010000531.1:0-695 GCF_033344475.1 Vibrio sp. 1288 | reverse complement strand
TCCAACACAAATGATGGCGAAAACACGTCGCGAAGATGAGCTAGGTGTAGCTACTTTTACGCCATAAGCTCGTATAAATCGCCATGGAGAGCCTGGTCGTCATCAGGCTCTCATTGAGTGGCATAAAATGAGAGGCAACATTGAGCAATAAAATCGTAACTCTAGAAATTAACCTAGAACCTTCAGATAACCGCCGACTTGCTAGCCTGTGCGGTCCATTCGACGACAACATCAAGCATTTAGAACGCCGTCTAGGCGTTGAAATCAACCATCGTAGTGACCATTTTACCATTGTTGGTAAGCCTCACACCTCAGCGGCTGCGCTGGACATTTTAAAAACGCTTTATGTAGATACTGCGCCTGTACGTGGCGAGATCCCAGATATCGAACCAGAACAAATTAATCTGGCGATAAAAGAATCTGGCGTATTAGAACAAAATACCGACTCAAGTATTGCGCACGGTAAAGAAGTGTTCGTAAAAACCAAAAAAGGCGTCATTAAACCGCGCACACCAAACCAAGCTCAATACTTGGTCAATATGGTTACGCACGACATCTCTTTTGGTATTGGTCCTGCAGGTACAGGTAAGACTTACCTTGCCGTTGCAGCAGCAGTTGATGCACTAGAGCGCCAAGAGATCCGTCGTATTCTATTGACGCGCCCTGCGGTTGAAGCCGGTGAGAAACTGGGCTTC
>NZ_JAWPOX010000530.1:0-695 GCF_033344475.1 Vibrio sp. 1288 | reverse complement strand
ATAACGCGCACAATCCTTCAAAGGTATCTTCGAACATTCTAAACGTAGTCGCAGATTACCTTGCAGTTGGTATCGACCCCATTCAAACCACTATCTGTTTGCAATCTCAGCTGCCAGCCCTCGCAGAATTGACGATGTATTACAGCAACTTAGTTTCCATTGCTCGCTTAGAGCGTAACCCAACCGTAAAAAATGAAATTCAAAGCAAAGGTTTTGAGCGTTCAATTCCTGCAGGGTTCCTGACTTACCCAATTTCTCAAGCCGCTGATATAACGGGTTTTCGCGCTACACTTGTTCCGGTTGGGGATGATCAATTACCAATGCTTGAGCAAACGAATGAAATCGTGAGAAAGATTAACCACCTTGGCGGACAAGAGATCCTAAAAGAGTGCCGTCCGTTGCTTAGTGATGCGTCACGTTTACCGAGTACTGATGGCAAAAATAAAATGTCGAAAAGCATGGGCAATGCCATTAACTTAGGGGCGACTGAAAAGGAAATCTCAGCTGCAGTAAAATCCATGTACACCGACCCAAGCCATTTGCGCATCGAAGACCCTGGTCAAGTAAAAGGCAACATTGTGTTCACTTATCTCGATGCTTTTCACTCTGACAAAGAGCATGTCGAGCAACTCAAAGCGCACTATCGCCGTGGCGGGCTAGGAGATGGAACCACGAAAAAAGTATTGGAAGAATGC
>NZ_JAWPOX010000529.1:0-696 GCF_033344475.1 Vibrio sp. 1288 | reverse complement strand
TGAAGCGCGCACTAAACTCAATGCGCAGTAATCGTGATTTTATTCCTCTGTCTGTTTCCGCTCTCGCGCGCTCACGGGCGGATTGGTTGTATGGAATGAATATGTCTCGCGCTTATACCTTGCTGGGACAAAAGGCTGGCTACCAAGGTGTGCTCTCGGTTGGGCGTGTGCAAACTCCGGTTCTAGGGCTTGTCGTCCGTCGAGATGAAGAAATTGAAAACTTTGTTCCGAAAGATTACTTCACGCTGCACGCATTGATCCCGTATCAAGACCAAAATGGGGCGTTTGATATTCGCGCACGCTGGAAACCCAGTGAGGCTTGCAAACCATGGCAGGATGAAGAAGGGCGAGTATTAAATCGCAAGTTAGTCGAAAACGTCGCTAATCGGATCGCGAACCAGCCAGCGATGGTGAAGGAATCAGAGCAGAAGCAAACCAAGCAATCTGCACCATTGCCATATTCATTATCTGCTTTGCAGATTGATGCAGCAAAGCGTTATGGCATGAGTGCGCAGCAGGTGCTAGATACTTGTCAGGCACTATACGAAAAGCACAAACTGATCACTTATCCGCGTTCTGATTGTCGCTACTTGCCGTTGGAGCATTATTCTCAAGCTGGAACGGTTACATCCGCTATTGCAAACAACGCCAAAGAACTGCAAAGCGCAGTGAATGGTGCCGACTTATCGATTAAGT
>NZ_JAWPOX010000528.1:0-697 GCF_033344475.1 Vibrio sp. 1288 | reverse complement strand
AAGAAGAAGTAACAGCGCTAAACGACGAACTAAACCGTATCGCTGAAACAACCTCTTTCGGTGGTAACAAACTGCTTAACGGTACGTACGGTACTCAATCTTTTCAAATCGGTGCGGACTCTGGCGAAGCAGTAATGCTTTCTATGGGCAGCCTACGTTCTGATACTTCAGCAATGGGTGGTAAGAGCTACTCAGCAGAAGAAGGTAAAGATGCATCTTGGACAGTTGGTGATAAAACTGAGCTTAAAATGAGCTACACCAACAAACAAGGTGAAGAGAAAGAACTTACCATCAAGGCTAAGCAAGGCGACGACATTGAGCAGCTAGCAACTTACATCAACGGTCAAAGCGAAGATGTAAAAGCGTCTGTTGGTGAAGACGGCAAGCTACAAGTATTTGCTTCTACTCAGAAAGTAAATGGTGAAGTTGAGTTCTCTGGCAACCTAGCTGGCGAGATCGGTTTTGGTGATGCGAAAGACGTAACGGTTAAAGACATCGACGTAACAACGGTTGCAGGCTCTCAAGAAGCTGTAGCAGTTATCGACGGTGCACTTAAATCAGTAGACAGCCAACGTGCGTCACTAGGTGCTTTCCAGAACCGTTTCAACCACGCAATCAGCAACCTAGACAACATTAACGAAAACGTTAATGCATCTAACAGCCGTATTAAAGATACTGATTACGCGAAAGAAACAAC
>NZ_JAWPOX010000052.1:0-20292 GCF_033344475.1 Vibrio sp. 1288 | reverse complement strand
CCGAAACCCAGTATATCGTTTAAAATACAAACGATTTAGCTAGTGTTCGCTCTCAAGTTGAATTCCGCAACAAAGCCGCTTTTGCAGGCCCATAAGCTATGTCCGAGTCCACGATAATATTGGCAGCATCACGGGTGGTTGGCATGTTCGCCCCTTCACTAATCAAAATACATCCGTTTTCGATAAGAGCCAGTGCGTCGTCTGACGTTAATTCATTTTGAGTCGCACAAGGGAAGGCAGCATCAGCCTGATATCGCCAAACAGCATGTCCTTCATTAGGATAGTCGCCCTCTGGTGTGTATTCTGCTTCAGGGTAAGTTTCTAAATATTCTTCTAAGCTTGCTCTTTTCACTTCTTTCAGTTGTTTTAGGAGCTTAAGATCAATACCGTGCTCATGATAGATCGTACCTCGAGAGTCGCTGCATGTAACTGGCGTTGCTCCCATATGGTACAGTTTTTCAATGGCGTAGATAGCCACGTTGCCAGCACCAGAAACGAGGCAAGTTTTCCCTTTCAATGAATCGTTGCGGTCGTTGAGCATGCACTCTGCAAAATAGACGGCGCCATATCCTGTCGCTTCTTTTCTGGCGAGTGAGCCACCCCAAAGCAGACTCTTGCCTGTAAGCACACCTTCGTAGCGGCCCGTCAATCGTTTGTATTGACCAAACATATAGCCAATTTCGCGCGCCCCGACACCGATATCGCCTGCGGGCACATCGGTGGTAGGACCGATGTGACGGTACAACTCGTTCATAAATGATTGGCAAAATCGCATGATCTCGCCGTCGGATTTTCCTTTAGGATCGAAGTTTGAACCGCCTTTGCCGCCACCGATAGGAAGGCCAGTCAGTGCGTTTTTAAAGATTTGCTCAAAGCCGAGAAATTTTATGATGCTCGCATTGACTGAGTGATGGAATCTCAATCCTCCTTTGTACGGCCCCAAAGCAGAGTTGAATTCAACTCGATAACCTTTGTTTACTTGTACATTTCCAGCATCATCAACCCAAGGAACTCGAAACATGATTTGACGTTCTGGCTCGACGATCCTCTGGATAATCGCTTGTTCCTTATATTTATTATTGCCTTCTATTACCGGCGCGAGAGAAGTTAATACTTCTTCTACCGCTTGGTAAAATTCTTTTTGCGCAGGGCTACTGTGTTGCAACGCAACAATAGTATCGTGTATGTATGACATAGATTTCTTCCTTGATGTGAATAGGCAATCAGTTTATATGAATGTATTTCCATTAAATAGTGATTTTGACCAAGATTCAATGGTTGTAGTGGTCTTTCCTGCGGATGAGAATGTGCAGCTTCTAACCCAGGCAGTGTTGGTTGAGATAGGTAGGGCGAGCTAAGTAAGCGGGTGGTTGAGTGATCAGTTTCACATATAACAAGCAGAAATCACTTTAGTCGATGTTGTTGTGCAGTTACGCAAATTGTTTATGTTAACGTCATGTTAAAGTTTTGGTGTGTGATAACTTGTGAAAAGACAACTATATGGATGAGCTTAAGGTTCTGAACTCGTTTATTCAGCAGAATGGTCTACCAGCGTTTGGCCACCTTGATGGAATTCCAACATCGTTACAGCTAGATAAATTTACTTACCTCGATGAGATGGATAAGCCAGTGTCTAAGTGGCGCCGTTACCGCGATTATAAGCAGTTTCAGTTCGTCAATTTGGTCACACCTGATTACGTCATTGGAGTAGCGATTGCTGATATACGGTATTTAGCATCCGGCTTTTGCTACCTGTTTGATATTAAAAAGAATAAGTTGATTGAGCAACAATGGTTGAAACCTTTTAATATAGGTTATCAAACTCAGCCTTCCAGTTGGTGCAGTCTTGCCCATCTTGCTAACAAAAGAGTTCAGTTTTCTATTAAGGATGGTATTTGGCACGTCCACTTTGTGACAGAGTCAGTCAATGCGGATCTCTATTTACGTCCAGAAAACATGAGTTTGCCATTAATGTTGTGTACGCCAACAGGTTATGCGGGTTGGACATATACTCAGAAGCACAATGCGTTAGCAGTAGACGGTAACTTGTTCATATTAGGAAAAGAGCAAGATCTTTCAGAGGTGGCTGCTGGTTACGATTTTTCCGCTGGGTACATGCGGCGAGAAACAAGTTGGCGCTGGGCGAGTATCAATTGCTTTGAGGATGACAGGCGTCTGGGGTTGAACTTGGCAGCTGGCGTTAATGAAACTGGCTATTGCGAAAATGTATTGTGGATTAATGGTCAGCGTCACTTTTTGCAACCTGTGCAGTTTCAGTTTTCACGAAGTGATGAAGGGCAAAAGTGGCATATTACGTCTGAAGATAAACGAGTTAACTTACAGTTCACGCCTTTGAATCGACGCTCAGAGAAGAAAAATTTTTGGCTTCTCAAAAGTAACTTTCGTCAGTATATCGGTTATTTCTCTGGCTATCTTATCGATGGAAATGGCATCAAACATCAGTTAGAAGAAGTTATGGGTCTTACTGAAGATCACTATGCAAAATGGTAGAAACACAATGGATTGGACGCAGTTGATGGACCGCCCAGAATTACTTCTGATGATTCTGGCTCCAGTTTTCTTTTTCTGCATGCTTGCCGAATATTGGTTCGGACAAAGAAGGGGACGCTTGCCTGAAAGCGCGACGTATTACTTCCCTGAAGTAGCGTGTAATTTTGTTCTTGCGGGCTTACACCAAGCGACAGACATACTCACGGGTTTACTGATTGCTCAGTTGTATTTGTGGTGGTTTGATTGGCGTTTGTTTGATATCGAAATGAGCGTCTCAGCTTTTCTTTTACTTGTTGTCCTGCAAGATTTTTTCTATTACTGGTTTCATCGGGCTAGCCATCGTATTCGTTGGATGTGGGCCGCGCACGTTGTTCATCACAGTTCGGAAAGAATGAACTTCAGTACCGCATTTCGTCAAAGTTTAATGTATCCGCTAGCGGGGATGTGGATTTTTTGGTTGCCCTTGGTGATTATTGGTTTTGAGCCAAAATGGGTTGTCTTCGTTGTGTTGTTTAATCTGGGCTTACAGTTTTTTGTTCACACCCAATCAATTCGTTCGCTCGGGCCACTAGAGTGGGTATTTAACACGCCGTCTCATCATCGCGTTCATCATGGTGTGAACCGTCAGTACATCGACAAAAATTATGCGGGTGTATTAATTATTTGGGATCGAATGTTCGGAACGTTTGAACCAGAGGTGGAAACGGTTCGATATGGGGTTTCTAAACCTGTAAACAGCTTTAATCCCATCCGCGTGACGTTTGCAGAATGGAAAGACATGTTTTATGACGTAACTCGACCAAACTTATCATGGAAACAACGCTGCCGCCGTTTGTTCGCTCCGCCATCGGATTTTTATGAGTAAATTGGATAAAGAGATTGGAGCGGGCAGCGGGAATCGAACCCGCATCATCAGCTTGGAAGGCTGAGGTAATAGCCATTATACGATGCCCGCGCATCGATAGGACTCAGTTAATATGCCACACTGCACGAAAAAGAAAAGTCTTTTCTCATCAAATGTTTGTCAGTTGCCTAAAAAAGTAGCGGACTGATGTTAAAGTGTTCATTGTCTCTGGTTTTTTGTGGCACTCGCGATTCTGCTACTAAGCCTAGGGGCTTCCAATTAGGTCGTAAACACCGAATTCTTAGGTGTTTAGATGTTGATGATATTCAAGATTTTCTGTGTAAAGGTTAATCTCGTTTATTGAACAGTCACGTTTCATGGTCAAGACTAGATATTGAAATGATTACTTTTTACTGTTGATGCGTATGTATAACACAGGGTAATTCTGCTGAAACAGTCAGCTTAACCAAAGGAGATTTAACATGGTGAGAGGTTTGATATTAGGGCTGGTGGTGATGCTGGTATCTGCTTGTACTACCGTTACAACCGATGTAGATAAACAAGCCGACTTTTCAGCTTACAGAACGTTTGACTTCGGTGCTCAGGCGGAAGCTCCTACCAGTATTGATGGTCGACGTATTGAGCAAGGGCTTGCTGAACAGCTTGAGGGTAAGGGTTTAATTAAGGTAAATAGTGGCGGTGACCTTTACGTACATCATGATATCGTAGAAGAATCCGAGCTTGTTTCTTCAGGATCGTCGGTGAGCTTTGGCTATGGCTGGAATAGCTTTGGTGTGATCACTTCAAGCCCAGAAAGATATAAAGAACGTAAGTATGGGAAGTTGGTGGTTGAACTGGTTGATGCAAAGGCTAATCAAGTCGTTTGGAAAGGCGTTTCAAGTCGTAAACTGTCTGAGTCAATGAGCTCTGAGAAAAGAGAATCTCTCATCCAAGAAGAAATCGCGAAGATGTTTGAAAGCTACCCTTACGGTGAAAAATAATTAGTATTCTTAACGATTAAGAATACTAATTGCCAATAGTTACGCACAGGGTTAAAAGAACTTATTATTTTGGTTTTGGTTACCTTTGTGCGTACGACTCTGATTGCTTTACTCGGACTACTTTTCTGCTTGCTGGCTCCGAGCATGAGCCTGCCGCACTCACACCCAAATTTTCTTTCCGTTCATAACCAGAATATCGCTGTTGACGCTAAGTCGAAGCGCTTTTCAGAACATCCTATCTCTCCAATACAACAAGACTATCCGAGTTTAAACAGCCGGAACATATTGAGGGTTAGCCATGCTAAGGAAATGAGCTCGAACGACGATGTAGAACCCGAATGGTTTGAAATGCTTGATGTAGCATGGTGGGCGCATCGTTCGGCAATTTACTCGATGAAGCGGCTAAAACGCATCGGCATTGAGACTTTAGGTTGTTGTATTGAAAGTATTTTTACTCACTTTAAATACAGAATCGGAGTGAGAAAAGAATCGAATTTCATATACCGCTTTATACATGCTCGCTAACACATTCCATGTTTTTGCAACTTTTTGGTTAATTATGCTTAGGAGCGGTTTATGTTTGATTCGATCATTCAGGTCTTGAGTGCTTTTTGGCATCAAGATTTCACGGCGTTAATGGCGCCAGGCAGTGCAGGTTTGGTTTATTTTGTTGTTGCTGTGATTATCTTTTTGGAAAGTGGTTTTATTCCTGCTGCACCTTTCCCATGCGACAGTGTCGTCGTATTATCCGGTACGCTGGCGGCGGTTGGCGTCCTTGACCCAATTATGATCATGTTGGTGATAGCTGTTAGTGCGGGGTTGGGAAGTTGGGCGGCTTATTTACAAGGCAAGTGGCTAAATCGCTTACCTAAGGTCCAAGGCTGGGTGAGTGCGGTTCCTCAAAAGCGTTTGGAACAAGTCGACGTATTACTCAGTAAACATGGATTGATTGCGCTTTTGTGCGCGCGGTTTATTCCGGTTGTTCGTTCCCTATTGCCATTAATGATGGGGTTGCGAGTGAAACGTATTAGTAAATTCCATTACTTTGCGTGGCTGAGTGCGATTTTATGGACGCTGATATTATGCGGTTTCGGTTCATTACTTCCTTTGCTACCGGAAAATATGAGCAAAGCAATCACAATGCTATTAATGGCGGCACCAATAATTACTCTTGTGATTGGAGTGCTTAGTTTCTTGTTTGTTAAAGCACGTCGAGCGTTCTGTAAACCCAAGGATGTGTCTGAGTTTTCTCAGTAAGTTTACTTGATTTGCACTTTTAAGCTTGTATGCAGATTAGACATCTAATCGACAGGCTTTTGTCAGTAAAAAGAAAGGCGCATACATTGCGCCTTTCTTTTTGAGTGTCGTTAGGGTTTCGAATTTAATAGCCAATGCTATATAGGTATTCGCCAACTTCTTTGCACTGAGACTTGTAGATGTTCTCTACTTCAGACTCATTCTTATCTGCTGCTTTAAATTCGAGTTCGGCAGACGATAGCTGGTCAAAGCTGTAGTCTCTCTCAGACATTAAGTAGTGTCTGAACATCGCTCTGTGTTCCGGAACTGCAATACGTGCGTTAGAAACGTTGGCACACTCTAACAGAGTGTCGTTACTCATTTCTTCTGGCTTAGTTTCTGTGTTTGCAAAGGTTGAGCCCGCTGAAAATAGTAATGCTAGTGCGATGGTTGTAGCGATTCTTGTCATTATATGGACCTCAAATTGGTTCTAGTAACAATGAGCATATTGGCTCTTATCGTTACATTTTCGTGTTCTCTGTATGTCATAAAAAGTTAAACAACAGAGAAGGCGTTGCGACCATGAGTAAAGACGTACATTAAGTTCGCTTCCTTTCTTCCTGAGAGGCGATAAAGAGAGCGTTGACTCATGAGTCCGCCATAACTGTCTAGAGGTAAGCGAGATGCTTGTTTTGCCAACTCCAGTAGTGGTGGAGAAGAGAAAGCAATAAGTAAAAAATAATCAGGAGTAAAATCTGATGATAAAACGCCATCAGTAGCTGATGTTCGGCGACAGGAGACAAGCCCGAACAACTCGCGCTTTATATGTAGGTAGTAACTTTCTGAACCCCAAGAGCTCAGAGAAGCTGAGGCATGAAAATCAGTGTGTGCTAGCTCAAAATCGTCTTGTTGAGAGAGTTTAAGTAGGCGCTCGGAAGTGTAATGTTTGGTGTGGTGCCACTCATGCGCATATGAAGCTGTGATGAGCCCTGAGAGCAGGGACAAAGAAAGCATCAATAATATACGGTGTAGATAACGCAAGAAGTAACCCTAAACATATAAAGCCACAGTTACCCACCATGATTAAGGAATCTTAGTGGAACTATGATAACGATGAAAGCCAGTGTCTGATGAACTCAGCGTATACTAACGAGATGGAAGGGGGATGAACAGAGTTTTCTGATCGCACTTAGGTATATTAGCGAATAACACAATAGTTTTCGCTTTCGAGTAAGCGAAAATGGAAAGAGAGTCGTTGCACAAGGACGATTAAGCTAACAGGATTATTACTGGGGAAGAAATAGAATCTTCTTTTTTCTTCCCCATATGTGTCGCATCGGTATTACGCGCTTGCGTAAATAACGCTGCCGCCTTTTATAGTGTCAATGATCTCGCGAGACAACTTCTCTGGCAAAGCAGGGCAACCCCAACTGCGTCCGAGGTATCCATTCTTCTTGATGAAGGAAGGGTTTGCGTAATCGGCACCGTGCACGACAATGTAACGCTCGCGAGCTTTGTCGTTTAATCCAGAGCTTAGCCCATCTAATCGAAGTGAATAGCCATTTGAGCCGTAGTAAGTGGTATCAGTCAAAAAAGTGCCCAATGATGTTTTTCGCGAGTTCACGACATTTGAAAACTGTGTCGCTGTTTTCTTTCCGCTGTTCACGCCGTGAGAAACATACGTATTGTAGATTAGCTTCTTTTTATCTAAATCAACCACATAAAAACGCTTTTCAGTTGATGGTTTACTATAGTCGATGATCGTTAGTACCGACTTCTTTCTATCGGGTGTCTTCTGATAAGCGATGTAAGCGTCACTGAACAACTTAAAGTCTACTATGCCATCTAGCTTGGCTTGTTTAAACACATGTTCAACTTGCTTTGGTCGTAAATGATCCCTGGGTTCGTTATCTGATTGTTTTGCAAAAGCAAAAGGTGAGACAGACAACAGCGCACATGTAAATAATAAAATTAACTTTTTCATCTTGGCTAAATAAAACTCTATGGTGTTACAAATTTACCGATTGCTTCATGCATTCGTTAAAACAACATGCACATCAATATAATTCTATTCCCAATGTTTCTTATTGCACGCTTAGGTGCTTAATATTGGGTTGACGATAAGTTTTCGAGTTAAAAACTAACTAATTGAAACTTATAAAAAATATGAAGTTTAACGATGATTTCTATAAACTTCGGCGTAAATAATATCTGATATATGTAATTAATAAAACTGTGTTTAAGGATATTTGTGAAGTTGCTAATTTATAAAAACGGCGTTTTATTTTTCGTACTTTAGAAACTCTTTTTATTTCAATGTGTTTTCTTTTTCTACGCTTTATCCAATACCTCAAAAGTTTGTGATTTAACTCGTAACAAATCGTAACGCCGAATCGTTATGTGTATAAATGCATTTATAATGTATGAATAAACAACAGGGTGGTAAGAAAAGGCAGTAAAACAGCGGTTAATCGGTTGTTTTTAATTCACGATTGACAAAGCTAAGTCTAAGTCGTACAAAAATTGAACTTGTGAATGTATCGTTTAAGTGAGAGTGATGAGCTCGACAAAAGTGAAGTGATGCGTGCTATTGTTTATTCTCTAACTTATTCGATTACATAAGGAAGGTACATAGTAAAAATTGAAAAAATAATTCTATCGTGTGGATTAAAATATATAAATAATAAAACTTAGAAATTAAAAGATAAGAACGCCAGATATTAATTCATTAAATTTTTGAACATGAAAGTAAACTCTATCTATTATGTTTGGTTTGGTTTGGTTTGGTTTGGTTTGGTGTGAAAGCGCTCGTCTCATTAAGAAAAGCGCTCAAATTTATTTAAGGACGGTTATGACAGCATTTAATAAAGTGTTTATTGTCACTCCCAATGTTAATGATTTTGCAATGTTGCAAGAGTCGCCATTGGAAATGTCTCTTCAAGTAACGGCAAGCAAACCTATCCAACTCTATGGAGAGTCTGTTAAAGCCAGTTGGAAAAGTATTGATATTGAATGGTTAGACGTTATGGGTGAAAAGCCATTGCCCAGGCCTGATATTGCAGCATGGGGATCTTTTACTCTTGCTGTATCCGCTTCTATTGCGGATAAGCTCGATGTGTTGAGCGAGAATGTCGAATTTTTACCATTAAATCTACAAGGAAAGCCTTGGCGAGCATTAAACATTGTCACTCAAATTGATGCCATTGATACCTCTGCTACCGAGTATAATCTTCGTCATGGTAAGCTAAGTCGTGCTAGACCGTTTAAGAAACTCGTTTTGAATAGAGAAGCCGTTAATGAGTCTGACTTGTTCAGAGTAAAAGGTGCTGGGCTCAGAACGTTTTGCACGTACAAAAAAGGTGGCTTGTACGATAGCGTCAAAGCGCTGAATTTGACCGGTTTGGATTTCAAGGAAGTGCTGGTTTAAAAACGAATAAATAGTAATTTACTCAACTAAAGTCATAGATATAGGTATGGGGGAACAAAAGCTGAGCATCTATCAATGAAGCTCATATACAGCTAAATACAGCCGCCACAGTTGTGACTGCTGTACTTCTCCCCTTAACTTATGTTCTTGAAACCCTAATTGAGCTGACCATGGACGCATCAAATCGACTGTCGTCATTTGCCGATTGCCACCACAAGCTCAATTGTTCTTTAGTCATTGGTTTGCCAAATAAATAGCCTTGCATATAGTCGCAGCGGTATGCCGATAGCCATTCATGCATCATATTGTGTTCAATACCTTCTGCTGTAACCGTTTTATTTTGGGCATGGCATAGCTCAATAATAGGTTTGATCACATGGCCGTTGTTGGTGTTCATCAATGTAACGAGGAACTCTCGATCAAATTTGATTTTTTGAACCGGATACTGAACGAGCTGAGTTAACGATGTGTAACCAGAACCAAAGTCATCAATTGCAAGACGGTAGCCACGTTTTGATAGCTCATCAAGTAGAGCCGTGCCTTGTTGTTCTGCGGCAAAGGTTTCGGTTATTTCTATCTCAATACATTCTGGTTTAACACTGTGCAGTGTCGCTTGTTCATGGATGTAGTTTGCCATTTCTATCGAGTTTAGCTCTGCTGATGAAAGATTGACCGAAAGAACAATATCCTTACCGAAAATATTCCTTAATTGATGGTATTCCGCCGTTGCATTGGCGAAAACCCAGCGGTCAATTTTATCAAATAATCCGGCTTGCTCTGCAATTGGAATAAACTCCTTTGGAGGGATAGGGCCGATACCTTCGGCTTCCCAGCGCAACAAGACTTCTAACCCCTCAATTTCGTTGCTTCGATTGTTCATATAGGGTTGAAAAACAAGGTGAAATTCTTCCTCTACATTGCTTTTTCGGAGCGCACGTTCAAGTTGACTTCGTCTTTGAGACTCAATATTGAGAGCGGCTGAATAATAGGCGTATTGATTTTTCCCTGCCCGTTTTGCTTGATACATAGCCGCATCGGCACTGGAGAGTAACTTCGCGATGTCAGTACCGTCTTGAGGATATTGTGCAATACCTACGCTTGCCGTAACGGGAAATGAATTACTCCAAGATGAACTGAGATTACTAATCGGTTTTAGTAACTCTGATGCAAGCAAATCAGGCAAGCGTTTTACCTCTTGATTTGAGCTCAGCAAAATTGCAAATTCGTCACCAGATAACCTGGCGGCAAAGCAGGGGCTGTTGTAATCGTGCGAGAACTTTTGACAAGCATTCTTGATGTGTGATGAGAACACTTTTAATAAGTTATCTCCCAATTCATGCCCGTATTTATCATTCACGTATTTAAAGTTATCAAGATCGACGTAAACAACCCACAGAAACTGCGAAGGGGAGATAAGTTCACGAGTGGCAAGCTCATGAAAACGATGGCGATTGGCGAGTTGCGTCAGGTGATCCGTTTCAGCTAGGCGTTTTGTCTTTTTATAGATGACATTAAGTTCCTCATACATATCAAAAAAGCGTGCAGAGAGGCGCCCTATTTCATCGTTTGTTTCTAGCTTTTCAATATTGTCACGTTGATTAGATTCAAGTTCGTTCAGCTGCTTATCAAGTCGAGAGACAGGGCGCAACACATAGCGGTACAACACCAAAATGATTAATGTGATAGTGAAAAACGCCGCTACGCCAAAGGAGAAAGCAAGTTCTAGCCACACTTTATCGACTTTATTCCACATTAAATATTCGGCAGGAGAAAGCACGGCATAAAAGTGCGGCAGCAGCTCAATGGTTTGAGCGAGAGGAATATCAAGATAAATGGGTTTGTCGGCGAAAGTAATCACGCTGTGCGTGTCAAACTCGATTTCATGCTTAATCTCGTTAAAGGCTTCAAGTGATACGGAAACTACCACAAAAAACACATTTTTTGAGTCAAAGCTCAAAGGGTGAGTCCCCGTTCTTTTGTCGACGACCTCATATTGAAGAAGAATGCTTTGTCCACTGGAGTTATAAATAAAGCCAGTGTGACTGAAAGCCTCTCTCTCATTGAAACTTCGTGATATGTACTCTAACACCTTTGGGTCGACCACACCTGATGATTCGTAATATTTGTTTTCTGTGTAGTAGAGAAGGTTTTGTTTGCCGTCGAGGATCGCCATGCTCGCATCGCCTTTGTAACCATGGCTCAATACTTCAGCGGTCTCGTCTAATCGGTTAAACAAGACTCGTTCACGATAGGGGTTGTTATGATTAACCAAATAGTCTTGTAATACATCACTTTTACTGAGCGTATAGGCATAACTATTAAGAAAAATATTCGCTTGTCGAAACTGCCCGGCGAGCTTTTCCATTTGCAACTGAATATAGCTGTCTTCCCGCTTGATGAGCGTCACTTTTTGAATGCTATAAATAATATAGCTAGATACTAACGCGCTTAATAAGATCACTGGCGCGACAAGCAAAATGACTCTATTGCTTAACTTCATTATGGTTCTTAGTTTCCGTTTGTGTCCCTACAAACGTCGCGTACCAGGTAAGGTACTGAACGGATGATGTGTTTTGGCAAATTGTAACCAGATTGTAAGGTGAGCGTTCTCCAAAATCAGGCAGCTATCTAAGAATTGTGATGACGTGAAAGGTTTCGAGCTTATTAACTAGAGGTTTTCTCAGTAGTTGGACGTCTCTTTTCCTTCCTCCCTGTATAAAACCTAACCTTAATGACAGGGAAATACCGTCATCGAAACGTTTCGATGATAAAGTGTGACTCAAGTGCACTTTTCCTATTCAATGACAATTGAATTACAGATCATTCTCACACCTTATCGATCTCACACTGGTCAAATTGCGATGACGAATTATTATTTCATCGAAACGTTTCGATGAGTTTTCTGTTAATAACGAAAACACTTTAAAACAGGCGCTCATGGTTGTATGAACGTGTAACCGAAAGGTCGATGAGATGAAAAAAAGTACCCTAATTAACTCAGATATTTCTTACTTGGTGGCGACGCTAGGCCACACCGACGAGATCACGATATGTGATGCTGGTCTACCAATCCCAGAGCATGTTCAGCGAATCGATTTGGCGCTAACGCATGGGGTACCAAGTTTTCTTGATACTGTTCGCGTAATTCTATCTGAGTCCCAAATCGAAGGGGTCATCATTGCGGAAGAGTTCTCTGATGCAAGCCCAGTTTTGCATGAAGCGTTGCTCAACGAACTGAGCAAAGAGAGTGAAGAAACGGGCAAATCTATTGAGGTGAGC
This sequence comes from Vibrio sp. 1288, assembly GCF_033344475.1. NCBI lineage: Bacteria > Pseudomonadati > Pseudomonadota > Gammaproteobacteria > Vibrionales > Vibrionaceae > Vibrio > Vibrio sp. 1288. The sequence continues at coordinate 7,994 of NZ_JAWPOX010000052.1, read as the reverse complement.
TACGTGTCACATGAAGCGTTTAAAGCACGCACGGCCCAAAGTCGCGCTATCGTAAGAACGGGCGAATGCTCGCCATATGCGAACGTTATTTTCCAAGCGGGCGTGGTTTTTTAAGCCAGAGATATTGAGGACAGATTATGACTCAAGCCATTCTACAACTAAGCGAAATTGAGAAGGCGTTTCCGGGCGTAAAAGCACTCGACAAAGCAAGCCTGAATGTTTATCCAGGCCGTGTTATGGCGCTGATGGGTGAAAATGGAGCAGGCAAGTCAACGTTAATGAAGGTGTTGACAGGCATTTACCACATGGATGCGGGGAGCATTCAATATCAAGGTCAGCCGGCGGCCTTTAAAGGGCCACGCGATTCACAGGAAGCTGGTATTAGCATTATTCACCAAGAGCTGAACCTGATTCCTGAACTGACGATTGCCGAAAATATTTACTTGGGACGAGAGTTCACTGGCTCCTTAGGGCGTATCCAGTGGGGCAAAATGTATGACGAAGCTGACAAGCTTTTAAAACGTCTGAATGTAAAGCACTCATCAAAAACATTGCTTGGCGATTTAAGCCTTGGTGAACAACAAATGGTGGAAATTGCAAAGGCACTTTCGTTTGAGTCGAAAGTCATCATTATGGATGAGCCAACGGACGCATTGACCGATACCGAAACGGAATCACTATTTAAAGTGATTAATGAACTTCGCGAGCAAGGATGCGGCATCGTATACATTTCGCATCGTCTTAAAGAAATCTTTGAAATCTGTGACGACATTACCGTGCTTCGTGATGGTAAGTTTATCGGTGAGTGCAAGGTGTCCGACACTGATGAAGATGGCCTAATTGAAATGATGGTTGGCCGAAAATTAGAAGAGCAATATCCACGTATTGATGTCCAACATGGCGAAACTTGTCTTGAAGTCATTGGTTTGACTGGGTCTGGCGTTCAGGATGTGAGCTTTACTCTCAAGCGTGGTGAGATTCTTGGAATTTCTGGCTTGATGGGCGCAGGCCGCACTGAACTCATGAAAGTCATTTACGGCGCATTACCTAGTGAGCATGGTGTTATCAATCTTGATAACAAAACTATTAACCCGGTTAGCCCGCAAGATGGTTTGGCAAATGGTATCGCTTACATCTCTGAAGATCGCAAAGGCGATGGTTTGGTTTTAGGTCTTTCGGTTAAGGAGAACATGTCACTTTGTTCGCTAAACCAGCTGACCAAAGGCTTCCAGATTCAACACAGCGACGAAGTGATTGCTGTGGAAGATTTTATTAAGTTATTCAACATTAAAACCCCAACGCGAGATCAAATCATCGGCAACTTATCTGGTGGTAACCAGCAAAAAGTTGCGATAGCGAAAGGGTTAATGACGAAGCCTAAAGTTCTGATTCTGGATGAGCCGACACGTGGTGTTGATGTCGGAGCAAAAAAAGAGATTTATCAGCTCATCAACAAGTTTAAGGCCGAAGGCATGAGCATCATCTTGGTTTCTTCCGAGATGCCTGAAGTGCTCGGCATGAGCGACCGTATTTTAGTGATGCATGAAGGTCGTATCACTGGCGAATTTGATGCGAAAGACGCCGATCAAGAAAAATTACTCGCCTGTGCCGTAGGCAAAGAGATCAATGAGGAAGCAGCATGAGTACGAATACCATGAGCAAACCAACCGAAACTGGCAACAAGAAGTTGTTCACAAAAGAGTGGCTGATTGAACAAAAATCACTGATAGCTCTGATCTTTCTGATCGTTGTTGTGTCATTTTTGAACCCGAACTTCTTTACGGTCGACAACATTCTCAACATTCTTCGTCAAACCTCCGTGAATGCCATTATCGCAGTGGGTATGACATTAGTTATTTTAACAGCAGGCATCGACTTAAGTGTTGGTTCGGTATTGGCGTTGTGTGGTGCCTTTGCGGCAAGCATGATTGCGTTTGAAGTCCCGGTGCTGGTGGCGGTTCCCACTGCTTTACTTGCGGGCGCAGCGTTAGGTGCGATCAGCGGTATCATTATTGCGAAGGGCAAGGTGCAGGCATTTATCGCTACGCTGGTTACCATGACGTTACTACGTGGTGTGACCATGGTGTACACCGAAGGTCGACCAATCTCGACAGGCTTTACTGACACCGCGGATGCGTTCGCATGGTTTGGTACTGGCTACGCGCTAGGCATTCCGGTTCCTGTTTGGTTAATGGTGGTTGTGTTTGCAGCGGCTTGGTATTTACTTAACCACACGCGCTTTGGTCGCTATGTTTACGCACTAGGCGGCAATGAGTCTGCGACTCGCCTATCAGGTATCAATGTAGACCGAGTGAAGATTGGTGTCTACGCCATCTGCGGTATGTTAGCAGCGCTTGCAGGCATTATTGTAACGTCTCGTCTTTCTTCGGCGCAGCCAACAGCGGGTATGGGCTACGAGCTAGACGCTATCGCAGCGGTTGTTCTTGGCGGTACCAGCTTGATGGGCGGTAAAGGTCGTATCATGGGTACCTTGATTGGTGCGCTGATCATCGGTTTCTTGAACAATGCACTTAACCTACTTGATGTTTCTTCCTACTACCAAATGATTGCAAAAGCAGTGGTTATCTTGCTTGCGGTATTGGTAGACAACAAAAACAAGTAATTCATAACAATCTGTATATATAAAACAGTGAATACAAACCGAGTCAGGAGACGTGTACTGGCTCACCCTACACAAAGGACTAGAACGATGAAAAAACTTGCAACTCTTATCTCTGCTGCACTTCTTTCTTCAACCGTATCGGTAGCGGCGCAAGCTCAAGATACCATGGCGATTGTGGTTTCGACGCTAAACAACCCGTTCTTCGTAACGATGAAAGACGGTGCGGAAGCAAAAGCGAAAGAATTGGGGTACGACTTAATTGTACTGGACTCGCAAAATGACCCGAGTAAAGAACTGTCGAACATCGAGGATTTAAGTATTCGCGGCGTAAAAGCAATTCTTATCAACCCAACGGATTCTGATGCAGTGTCTAATGCAATTCGTATGGCGAACCGTTCTAAGATCCCTGTGTTGACATTAGACCGTGGTGCAAGCCGTGGTGAAGTCGTTAGTCACATCGCGTCGGACAACGTAATTGGTGGTGAAATGGCAGGCCACTACATCATGGAAAAAGTCGGCGAAAAAGCAAAAGTCATTCAACTTGAAGGTATTGCGGGCACATCGGCAGCGCGTGAGCGCGGTGAAGGCTTTATGAATGCCGTGAAGGGCAGCGATATGGATCTTCTTGCTAGCCAACCAGCTGACTTTGACCGCACAAAAGGTCTAAACGTAATGGAAAACCTGCTAGCGGCTAACCCGGATGTACAAGCGGTATTTGCACAGAATGATGAAATGGCGCTAGGTGCACTTCGCGCAGTTCAAGCTTCTGGCAAAGATGTCGTTATCGTTGGTTTTGATGGTACGGAAGACGGCATTGCAGCAGTTAACCGTGGCAAACTAGCGGCAACTATTGCTCAGCAACCAGACCTTATCGGTGCTTTAGGTGTTGAAACGGCTGACAAAGTTTTGAAAGGTGAAGAAGTAGAAGAGTACATCCCAGTACCACTAAAAGTAGTCACTAAGTAAGTTTTAAGTTCAATAAATCATCCTAATTTTTGCTCTCTCCTCCGTTTATATCTGTCGTTTAGGAGGTGAGGGCAAACTTACCCAAAATACTGCAAAGTGTGGGGTATAGATGCCTTTGACTTTTTATCGAGACTCCTTCATCAGGAAGAGAAGTTAAAGTCATCTAATGTATTTTCCTAAACAGTTTTTAAAAAGGGTTCATTCAGAACCGAGGATAACCGTATGAATAAGTTAGTGGTGTTAGGTAGTGTAAACGCTGACCATGTTCTTCAAGTGCCTTCTTTCCCTCGCCCAGGCGAGACGCTGCATGGTCGCAACTATCAAGTTATCCCAGGTGGCAAAGGTGCCAACCAAGCCGTCGCGGCGGCGCGATTAAATGCAGACATAGGTTTTATCGCTTGTGTGGGCGACGACTCATTCGGCATTAACATTCGCGAAAACTTCAAAATGGACGGCATCGATATCACTGGTGTGAAGATGCAGCCAAATTGCCCGACAGGTATCGCGATGATTCAAGTGTCGGACAGTGGTGAGAACAGCATTTGCATTTCAGCTGAAGCAAACGCCAAACTGACAGCAGAAGCGATTGAGCCAGATTTAGAGCGTATTCGCCAAGCAGATTACTTGCTAATGCAATTGGAAACGCCGATGTGCGGCATTGAGAAAGCCGCGCGAATCGCGAAAGATGCCAAAACCAATGTCATTCTGAACCCAGCGCCAGCTCGCGAACTGTCAGATGAATTACTGTCTTACATTGACGTGATTACGCCAAATGAAACGGAAGCTGAAGTTCTGACAGGTATTACTGTAACAGACAACGAAAGCGCGCAAGAAGCGGCGAATGTGCTACATGGTAAAGGTATAGAAATTGTCATGATCACACTCGGTGCAAAAGGCGTTTGGTTAAGCCAAAACGGTCGAGGCGAAATCATCTCGGGTTTCCGCGTTGAAGCGACGGATACTACCGCTGCGGGCGATACATTTAATGGGGCATTCGTCACTGGTCTCCTAGAAGATTTACCTTTAGAATCAGCGATTAAGTTTGCACATGCGGCGGCTGCAATTTCTGTGACCCGCTTTGGCGCGCAAACGTCGATTCCAACCCGCGAAGAGGTGGACGCGTTTCTCGCTGAACAATAAGGCGCACAACGCCTCATTAAAATAGGAGTAGTAACATGGCGACGATGAAAGACATCGCAAAACTGGCAGGGGTTTCCACTTCAACAGTGAGCCATGTTATTAACAAGACGCGTTTTGTGAGCGAAGAGATCTCTGAACGCGTTAACAATGCCGCAAAAGAGCTTAACTACTACGCGCCCTCTGCGTTGGCGCGTAGCCTCAAAGTCAATCGTACCAAAACCATTGGTATGCTCGTGACAACCTCAACCAACCCATTCTTTGGCGAAGTCGTAAAAGGCGTAGAGCGTAGCTGTTACCAAAAAGGCTACAGCCTCATTTTATGTAACACCGAGGGTGATAACGAACGTATGCGTCAATCCATTAATACGCTATTGCAAAAGCGTGTCGATGGTTTGATCTTGATGTGCTCGTCGCTAGAAGGAGAGCGTATCGATGTATTTGAGCGTTACCCAGATATCCCAGTTGTGGTAATGGACTGGGGGCCGATGCTATTTACAAGCGATAAAATCCAAGACAACTCACTTCGTGGCGGTTACTTAGCGGCGAAATACTTAATTGATTGCGGCCATACCGAAATTGGGTGCATCACTGGCCCTTTGATTAAACACCAAGCGCAAATGCGATACGAAGGTTACAAGCGAGCAATGAACGAAGCTGGCTTGGAATTTAATGCCAATTGGATCATTGAATCGGACTTCGAGTGTGAGGGTGGGTATCAAGCGTTCAAAAAAATGGCTCAGCGTGGCGCATTACCTAGCTCGATTTTCGTCTGTAACGATATGATGGCGATGGGGGTGATTAACGCCGCAAATGAGCTCGATATTAAAGTGCCGGACGACCTGTCCATTATTGGTTACGATGACATCCATATCGCGAAATTTATGTCGCCATCGCTAACTACCATTCATCAGCCTAAGTACCGTTTGGGGCAGGCTGCCGTTGAGACTCTTGTCCGAAGACTGGACGACAAATCTAACGACGCTCAAATCGTTCAACTGGAACCAACATTGGTTGTACGCAACAGTGTGACGAATTTCTCTTAATTAAAAACAAACGCATGGTTAACAAATTTAGTGCATATAATTTATAAAAAATGGGCTAAAAAATAAATAAGCATGCAAAACAGATGTTCGAATTTATTAACTCAACATTTGAAAAGTGTGATTTTTTGCGAGTAACTCGAAAGATTTCGTGTCGATAGTGCTTAAAAAGCTTATTATTAATAAAGCCTATAATTAGATTTATAAATTATTGAGATGAATGGAAAATCTTTATGTTAGTTAAGAGATATGCACAGTATTCAGTAAAGAGGCCGTGGTTTCACCGTTTCAATATTTCACTAGTATTAACGGTGTTTGTTGTGAGTGTTTATGAACTACTTGCGAATGAAGAGTATGTATACTTGGCTGGCGTGGTGTTTACATTTGCTTCGACTTTACTGTTCGCGTCAGCATCGACGTTCAAAAAGCGCTACCTAGGACACGAGTCCTAGTTCATTTGGAATGAATAATTGAGATAAATAGGTACTTTCAAGTAAGTAATGAATCTGAATTATGATCGAGTGCATCAAGAGGAGGACAAATGTCCTCCTTTTTGTTGGGGATCACGCTCTAATATAAGCGTATTCCAAACAAAATAATAAAGGACATGTTATGGACCTCTTTGCCTTACTCGATATTAATAATACTCTCGTTAACATTCCGATCGGCGACGGCTACGCAATGAGTTGGATCGAAGCTTTTGGTACCGTTTTTGGACTGCTTTGCATTTGGTTTGCCAGCCAAGAAAAAACCATCAACTACTTATTCGGTTTGCTGAATGTCACGCTTTTTGCCGTTATCTTTTTTCAAATTCAGTTATACGGATTATTGCTTCTTCAATTGTTTTTCTTCTGTGCGAACATTTACGGCTGGTATGCGTGGACCCGTCCAAACGCACAAGGTGAAACGCTGGAAGTTCGCTGGTTAAATAAACAGAAACTTATTACTACTGCCTCTATTAGCGTTGCATGTATCGCATTATTAACGATCTATATCGACCCATTTTTCTTTGCGCTAGCAAACATTGCTGTTGATAGCTTGAATCTCTTTGGTGCTGGCTTGGCTGAACCGGTGCTTGAACCTGACGCGTTCCCGTTCTGGGATGCAACCATGACAGTACTGTCTGTTGTTGCACAAATTCTGATGACACGTAAATACGTCGAAAACTGGATTCTATGGGTCGTGATTAACATTATCAGTGTGGGTATCTACGCGACGCAAGGTGTTTACGCAATGTCTGTTCAGTACGCGATTCTTATGTTCATCGCTGCCAATGGCACGCGTGAATGGGCTCGTAGCGCTAAGCGCAATGGCGATAAAACCTTAGCGCACGCTGCTGCTTAAGGAACGAAGAATGGCCAAACAACCTCATATCGGAGTGGATGAAACACAAATCGCTCCCTTCGTTATTGTATGCGGCGAGCCAGATCGAGCGAATCGTATCGCGGCATTATTTGATGATGCAGAAATGGTGTCGGAAAACCGCGAGTACCGTGTGTTTACCGGCAACTACAAAGGCAAGCCTGTTTCAGTGTGTAGTACAGGTATAGGTGCGCCATCGATGATCATCGCAGTGGAAGAGCTAAAACAGTGCGGTGTGACTCATGTGGTACGCGTTGGATCGGCGGGGGCAATGCAATCAGGCATTCATCTTGGCGAGTTGATCATTGCCGAAGGCGCGGTAAGAGATGAGGGCGGCTCTAAAGCGTATGTCGATTCGTCTTATCCAGCCTACGCAAGCTTTTCACTGTTAAAGGAAGTTGAGCGTTACTTGTCGATGCAAAAAGTGCATTATCATTTTGGTGTGGTGCGTTCTCACGACAGTTTCTATACCGATGACGAGGATGCAATATGCCAACATTGGAACAAGAAAGGCATCTTAGGTGCAGATATGGAAACCTCTGCGCTGTTTACGGTCGGTCGACTACGAGGCCTTCATGTGGCTTCGATATTAAACAACGTGGTGCTGTATCAACAAGATGTGAAAGAAGGGGTTGGTCAGTACGTTGATGAGGCCAAAGTAATGATGCAAGGTGAGAAGAGTGCCGCGATTACGGCATTAGAAGCCTTGGTTGCTCAGCGTTAGCCAGTCTCTATCTCAGTAAGTCACATAAACAGAATAGATGTAAAGCGACAGGTCACTGTCGCTTTTTTATTTTTCAGCCCTAAACCACCTACTTCAGTAGGTGGTTATCATCCGTTTCGGCTTTGCCTGTAAAACTACT
>NZ_JAWPOX010000527.1:0-698 GCF_033344475.1 Vibrio sp. 1288 | reverse complement strand
TGGAACACGCTCGATTTGGGGGCAAGTTACCAAATCAACAAAGATTTTCGTTTGAGTGCGACCATCATCAACCTGTTCGACAAAGAATACATTCGTTACCAAGACGTTGCTGGCATAGCAGATGAGAGCAAACGCTACTCAACGGAACCAGGTCGTTACTTTACGGTTAACGCGAAGTTCATCTTTTAGTAGGAGCCCAGCATGAAACTCAAACTTTTAGCGCTTTCTCTTGCGTTGGCAGGCGTTCAAGTGACGAACGCAGCGCAGTGGGATTACCCTAGCGCGGCTATTACGGTCACGAACCAAGCCGAAGCGCTACGCTACTTACAAGCCAATTACGCTAGCGCTGGCGAACTTAAGTTTCGCTATCAAACCCGTTCTAAGCTTGGAGATCATTATAACTTTGATGTGTGGGTCGATGGTCAGTATCAACCGCAACGCACCATTGTGTTGTCGACTAACCAAGACCGCCAAATCGAGCGTATTTTCAAAAGCCTTGAAGATACGGTTATTCGTAATGGTCAGGCGATGCCAGCCGCAGAACTGGAATTGCCTGTTCGATTGGAAGTGACCGAGCCGCCAGCGTTGAGCTCCGGTGAGTTAGTGACGGTTCCCGTCTCAGTGTTTGATCCTGATTTACGTACGATGCAGCAACAAGCTGCGCCTGATTCCGCTTGGAATTCGTTAGAGGATTATCC
>NZ_JAWPOX010000526.1:0-699 GCF_033344475.1 Vibrio sp. 1288 | reverse complement strand
GTAAGATAAACATTGAACAATAGAAAGGGGAGCCTGTTGGCTCCCCTTTTTCGTTGTCGATAATTTATTGTCGACAGAATATGCATTCGGTATCACTCATTGATCACCAATAAACTTTCTGTCAGTTTTTTCTGAAACACGGGATTTACCCTTAAACTTTCGAGATTCGATGCGTAAAATGCCGCCCCATTGTATGAATGGTCGATTTAATTTAAGGGCAAACGAATGAGATGGTTGTCTAGTTTCTCATTGAAAGAGTGGTTGTTCGCTGCTGTTTTACTAGGCGGAATCTCTGCTTATGCACTTCACCATTCGAACCAGCGCACGTCCGACGCCCGCTCTGCTGCCATTCAAGTTTTGTTTGCCGACATGCAGTACTACGTCTCCATTCTCAACGCCAATGCGAAAGCGTTCAACCAAGAGAATGGCGCAAACCAATGTGTCCTGACGGCAGTGGGCTATCAAGAGTTCTACAACGGCTACCCAGAAACGCAAAGCGAATGTGGCGAACACCTTGGTTTTTTCGACAACATGACGATCTCAGACGAAATGAAGCAAGCGAACTTGGTGTTCATTGAAAACAACACTTATTCGATAGTCGGCTACGGCCCTAGTGACTCGCCAGAAGCTTTGATGCAAGGCAAATGCTACGCCTATTACCGATTGGAAGGCGCAGGAAAAGACGGACACAGTTTTAAA
>NZ_JAWPOX010000525.1:0-699 GCF_033344475.1 Vibrio sp. 1288 | reverse complement strand
AATTGGCAAAACAAGTCGGCGTCTCCGAAGCCGCGTTGTACCGTCATTTCCCAAGTAAAGCTCGCATGTTTGAAGGTTTGATTGAGTTCATCGAAGAAGCCTTGATGACTCGCATCAACCGCATTTTAGATGACGAGAAAGATACACTAGAGCGTATTCGTATGGTAATGCACCTGATTCTTGCATTTTCAGAACGTAACCCTGGCTTGACACGTATTCTGTCTGGTCATGCTTTAATGTTTGAAAACGAACGTCTACGTGAACGCATCAACCAGCTGTTTGAACGTATCGAAACCCAACTACGTCAGATTCTGCGTGAGCGTAAAATTCGTGAAGGTAAATCTTTCCCTGTAGAAGAGCGCATTCTTGCTGCGCAAATTCTTGGGCAAGTTGAAGGCAGCCTGAACCGTTTTGTGCGCAGCGATTTCAAGTACCAACCTACTGCAAACTTTGACGAGTATTGGGCACTACTCAGTGCACAAATTAAGTAGAGATTATGAGTAAAGACAAATACACGCAGCCCGAGTTTTCTCTTTCCCTTCTCCATCCTCGTAACTGGGGAGTTTGGCTTGGGTTTGGTCTACTGGCTATCATCGTCAATATTCTTCCTTATCGCCTATTACTGTCTTTGGGGCGCTCACTTGGCAAGCTAGGCATGCGCTATGGCAAAAAGCGCGTGCATATCGCGAAGCGCAACCT
>NZ_JAWPOX010000524.1:0-699 GCF_033344475.1 Vibrio sp. 1288 | reverse complement strand
ATTGATTGGCGTTATTAAGGTATTTGATGATTTGAGAGTCATTGGGTCAGTGAAAAATATGACCGTGTACTTACGTAACTCTGTAGCGTCCTCGACAGTTTTTAAACAACATTCGAACACTTTTTGTTCTTCTTGATATACTATTCAATCTGTTTAAATGCCTTAGAGAGCGCAATATGACGGAGAAAAGACGCTTTTCACGCATCATCTACCAAGCTCCAGCTCAGTTAGAACAACGTGATTTGAGACTTAACGCTACGATTCAAGATCTTTCCTTACATGGTTTGCTCTTACAAGCCGAAGGCTTAGATACATTGAATCCTGCACTTTTGGTTGATGTCGGTTTCTCGTTCCACCAGTCTGAACAAGAGATTACGTTAACGGCACAGATCGTAGACGTCGCTCAAGACCAAATACGGCTCAAGATCACCAACATCGGCATTGAAAGCATTAGCCAATTAAAACGATTTATCGAATTGAATGTAGGCAATAACGACCTTCTGAATCGAGAGTTAGACCATCTTTCCGATTTAGGGGAAAAATAAATCAACGCCTATTTAAGTAACAATAACTATGTCTAAAAAAATCATCATGCAGATCCCCACTAAAAACGGTGATCAGCAATTTTATTTGGGCCGCGGTTCGGTCCTAACCATATTAACTTCGATCATCGCCTTACCTGCCGTTGTCGGCGGGGCT
>NZ_JAWPOX010000523.1:0-700 GCF_033344475.1 Vibrio sp. 1288 | reverse complement strand
TGACGCTGAAGGTTTGCGTCCAACCACTGACCGCGTGAAAGAAACCCTGTTTAACTGGTTAGCACAAGATGTGCCGCAAGCAAAATGCCTCGATTTATTTGCTGGCTCTGGTGGTTTAGGTTTTGAATCGGCTTCACGCCAAGCAGAACTCGTGACCATGATTGAGCTCAACCCGCAAGCTTTTCAGCAGTTACAAAAAAACGTCGCGTCGTTGAAAGCCACTAATATCCAAGTGGTGAACACCGATGCCTTGAGCTTTCTGAAACAACCAGGCACACCACATCACGTGGTTTTCATCGATCCACCTTTCCGTAAGGGACTATTGGATGAAACCGTGACCTTGCTAGAGCAAAACGGTTGGCTTGCAGAAGACGCAATGATTTATATTGAAACGGAAAAAGAGCTGAGCATTGCTGGGCTTCCGGAAAATTGGCACCTGCACAGAGAAAAAACCGCAGGCCAAGTCAGTTACCGTCTGTATGAACGTACCTCAGCCTAACGCCTCGATTTAAAAGGACACTTAAATGAAAGCACTACTTATCCTAGCTAAAGCGGCGATTGCCTTTGTTTGGCTGGTTTTGATTCTGAATATTGTGATGCCATTTCCAGGTAATGCTGCGATTGCGTTGTACATCATGACAGCCTTCTTGTTCATCATGCACGGTTTGCAAATGGCAATCTTCATTGGTGCATTTGGAGA
>NZ_JAWPOX010000522.1:0-701 GCF_033344475.1 Vibrio sp. 1288 | reverse complement strand
CAAAAAGATTAATGTCGCCACGACAATATAAATAATCCCTGCACTTCCTGGCGCCATAAGTGCAGAAAAGTCTTGATGCCAAAAGGCAAGCAAGACGCCCATCATTGAATCAAACATAAAAAAGCTCCTAAACATCACTAAATAACAACAAGGTAGATGCTTAGGACTATCGAGCGTGAATAAACCGATAGATAAGATTAGAGCCTAACCCATCTCCAATTTGATATTTTGAATGAGAGAAGTCTTTCGCAAGACCAAGGAAAGCCGTCAGACCCGCGTTCAAATATGGCGTTTCTGATAAGGCGCGGTTCCAATGAGGAGCCAACGTTTCGAACCAACCGATATCGAGCTCATCAAGCTCTGATTTTGAATCATGAACTCGCAGTGCATTGCGATTTAACAGGCTAGCCAACGAATGAAAAGGTGGTGCTAGTGGCGTTTCGGAAACTTGTGCGTCTTCATCATAAAACACACTGCCGACGGTGTAGTGGTGAGTAGTTTCAGGCGACGTTGATTCTTGGCCGACAGAAACCGCCAATAAGCTCAGAAATAGCCCGAAAAAGCTAATAAGAAGAGCACGCACAACGTTCACCTACATCACAGTAATACGTACTTTTAACTCTGAGGGCGAGAATTTGCAATCGAAATTCTCGCCTCGTGGTTTTAGCCACTCAGTTTGATATAACGCTGGACTTAATCAG
>NZ_JAWPOX010000521.1:0-701 GCF_033344475.1 Vibrio sp. 1288 | reverse complement strand
TTCGTCAGACCCGCTAAGTCACCACCGTGGAAGGTACCAATCTCATATTTTCCGTCTTTGTTGCGACCGTAGCTGTTGTCGTTGTCTGGGTTACCGTTGTAGAAGCGGTCGGTCATGACAAAATACACCGTCGCGTTGTCCCAGCTGAAAGGTTTTTCGGCTTGCTGTTCAACCTCTTCTAACAGCAATAGACCTTGGCTCATCGGGCCTGGTTGCATGGTTACGTTGCCATTGGCGACGGTGGCTTCTTGCCCGGTTAAGGCGTCACGAACAACAGTGCCATCAGTAAAGGTTTGGGCTACGTTGATGGTTTTAGCTGTGTCGGTTGCAACAGGGCAAGAATAGGTGATGTCCTGACTTTGTTTTGGTTTGATTTTAACGGTTAGCTCATTGGTGTCTGGATTGAGCGTGAAGAGGTAGGTATTGGCTTTGAAAATGCGCAGCGGCATAGATGTGTCGGTTGCGCAGTTATCCATTTTTAATGGTGTATTGAATTTGATGCGGCTTTCTTCCGCTAGCGCAAAGCTGTTGCCACAGGTTTGTTTGCTGTCGGCAATGGTAAAGGTGTAGTTGCCTTTTTCTAGTTTTTGCTCTGCGACGAGTAAACCGTCTGAGTTTGGTTCGAAGACGGCAGTATCGTCTCCAACGCTTAATACGATGGCATTTTCTGGAATCTGGCTGCAGGCGCTCAGTAGGCCGAT
>NZ_JAWPOX010000520.1:0-701 GCF_033344475.1 Vibrio sp. 1288 | reverse complement strand
CGATCACGTCACGTAAGCCACAAACGACGCGTCACCGCATCATGGGCGTCGACACAGATGGCGATTACCAAGCGATTTACGTTGATACACCAGGACTTCACATTGAAGAAAAACGTGCAATCAACCGTTTGATGAACCGCGCTGCAAACTCCTCGTTGAGTGACGTGAACCTAGTTTTCTTCTTGGTCGATGGTACCCATTGGACTAAAGACGACGAGATGGTGTTGACCAAGCTTCAGAAATCGAACTTCCCTGTTGTACTTTGTGTTAACAAAGTCGATAACGTGCAAGATCGTAATGAAGTGATGCTACACATGGCTGAAATGTCTAAAAAAATGGACTTTGTCGATGTAGTGCCAATCTCTGCGAAGCAAGGTAAGAACATTGATGTATTGCGCAAGCACGTACGTAATCACCTGCCGAAAGCGACGCATCACTTCCCTGAAGAATACGTAACGGATCGCTCTCAGCGTTTCATGGCTTCAGAAATCGTACGTGAAAAGCTAATGCGCTTTACTGGTGATGAACTGCCATATTCTGTAACGGTTGAGATTGAGCGTTTTGATTACAACCCAGAAACGGACGGTTTCCATATCAATGCTTTGATTCTTGTTGAACGTAATGGTCAGAAGAAAATGGTGATTGGTAAAGGCGGCGAGAAGATCAAAACCATTGGTCGTGAAGCACGTCTAGATATGGAA
>NZ_JAWPOX010000519.1:0-702 GCF_033344475.1 Vibrio sp. 1288 | reverse complement strand
ATCTCTCCCAACCACCAGCTACACCACTGATTTACCTTGGATTCAACAATCTTCAGAGTTTCTTGGTGTAAAGCTCAGCACGCTGCTAACTCATGTTTATGGAAGCATCCCAGAGCAAGTCGATATCGGCAGTTTAAACAACTATCACTCCACCTTATCTCGCAAAGATATTGTTCGTTATCAGCCAATTTTGGCGTACCAGCAAGATCATCATTACATCAAAGTGAGAAATAAAGGCCCTTACTGGGTGATATACCCTCTCAGTCAATATCCTGAATTGGATCATAATGAATATCATGCCCAAATGGTGTGGCAAGTTAATGAGATGAAAATAAAACAAAAATAATGAAGTTATCAGAAGCTTACCCAATTAAACAAAAAAATTATTCGACGACCAGCAAAATGCTCCTTTTGGTTTTTGCCACTTCTTTATTGCTCGCAAATGTCATATTGCTCCAACAAACTCGGGTCTTAGCGCAAAGTTTTACTGATGAGCAAAAACAAGCGACATGGTTTTTATTCCAGTTATCGAAAGAGCTTTCTGAGCTCGTCAGTGAAGCACGTCGACTGGACGAAAATGTTTTAAAAATAGAAGGTGCAGAACTTCAGTATGAGCTTGCTTGGAGCCGTTTTGATTTATTAATAAATAGTAAAGACGTCTACACCTTTTTTTCTCGCAATCACATTCAACAATATTTTTTG
>NZ_JAWPOX010000518.1:0-704 GCF_033344475.1 Vibrio sp. 1288 | reverse complement strand
TGCGAGTTTGCACAAGCTCTGGGTCTTGGCATCACGTTTCATCGTGCGTTTGATCAATGCCGCAATGCAGAACAAGCGTTGGAAGATATCATCTATTTAGGTTGTGAACGTATTCTGACTTCAGGCCTCGCTCCATCTGCACCAGCAGGCGAGAGCGTACTTAAATCTCTTGTGGAGCAAGCCCAAGGGCGCATTGCGATCATGGCCGGGGCGGGAGTGAATGCAGACAACGCCCGTGATTTAGTCAAAAACACGAACGTGCAAGAAGTCCATCTTTCAGGCAAAACCACACGCCCTAGCCAAATGACCTTTGTTGCTGAACAAAGCAAAATGGGCGCTTCAGATGTCGATGATTTTGCGATTCCTATTACCAGTACTCAAGTCATCGCCAACGTCGCAGCAGCTCTCAAATAACACACTCGAAATCCCCACTTCCTACGTTGAGTGCTAACATATTGAGCATCAAGGAGTGAGGAACGAATAATGTCTAAGCTAAAGAAAAAGGAATACGAACAAGAGCTTAAAAAGCTGCAGGTCGAATTGGTAAAGCTGCAAGAATGGGTTAAACACAAAGGACTAAAAGTCGTCGTTCTGTTTGAAGGCCGTGATGCCGCAGGCAAAGGCGGCGTAATTAAGAGAATTACGGAAAAGTTAAATCACCGAGTTTGCCGCGTAGTGGCATTGCCCGCACCGACTGAAAAAGA
>NZ_JAWPOX010000051.1:0-24964 GCF_033344475.1 Vibrio sp. 1288 | reverse complement strand
ATTATTGACACCGGAGAGTATCATTCGTTGCCATCTCCCTTTCAAGACAAGATTTGCGATGAAGAACACACACAACATTCAAGAACGCCTAGAATACCTTAAACAACAACTCCCTTTAGAGATCACTCGCTCTGTCGCTGATACCTTAAAAGAAGATCTAGGTGGCAGTGTCGATGTAGATAACGACATTACTGCATCTTTGATCCCTGCCGAGGCGGTTAATACCGCAACGATTATTACTCGTGAGCATGGTGTGTTCTGTGGTCAAGCATGGGCTGATGAAGTTTTTAAACAGCTCGGTGGCAAGGTCAGTATTGAATGGCACGTAAAGGACGGCGATAAAGTCGAGCCTAACCAAACCCTTTGCACGCTGACAGGCCCTGCTCGTGACTTGTTGACTGGTGAGCGTAACGCAATGAACTTCATCCAAACGCTGTCTGGCTGCGCAACAGTTACCGCAGAGTACGCTGAAAAAATCGCGCATACTGAGTGTCGTCTACTAGATACACGTAAAACCATTCCAGGTCTGCGTAGCGCACTAAAATACGCCGTGACGTGTGGTGGTGGCCTTAACCATCGCATCGGCGTGTTCGACGCTTACCTCATTAAAGAAAACCACATTATTGCTTGTGGTGGCATCACCCAAGCCATCCAAAAAGCGAAAGAGCTTAACCCAAGCAAACCGGTAGAAGTAGAAACGGAAAGCTTAGAAGAGTTGAAGCAAGCGATAGAGGCTGGTGCCGACATCATCATGCTCGATAACTTCACAAAAGAAATGATGCGTGAAGCCGTAGCGATTAACGCAGGTCGTGCCGCTTTAGAGAACTCCGGCAACATTACGCTAGAGACCATCGCAGAATACGCAGAAACCGGTGTCGATTACATTTCGGTAGGCGCGTTGACTAAGCATCTAAAAGCGATGGATCTTTCGATGCGCTTCAAATAATAAAAGCAACACAATCTAAATTACTTCAACTAACTCAGTAAGTTGTGAGTAATTCATCATTAAAAAGGGCCAATAGGCCCTTTCTTTTTATCCACTAAAAAATAGTACTACTCGCAAAACTCTGCATGCGATATGCAACTTTTCACCAAAGAGTTTTACCTCACTCGAGAGCCCATCCCTTCCCCATTTTCAACCCACCTTAACTCTCCATAATCTTTCGCTAATGCAAGAGCATTATTAATTTTTAGGAAAGGGTTAAAAATGAAAAACAGTAAACAGAAAAAACAACAGGGTTTTACTCTGATCGAATTGATGATTGTGGTGGCGATTATTGGTGTTTTGGCAGCCGTCGCCATACCAGCTTATCAAGACTACGTAAAAAAATCAGAAGCCGCATCAGCTCTTGCTACGTTAAAGTCCCTAATTACTCCGGCTGAACTCTATTATCAAGAAAATGGAACGAGCTCGGCTGCTGGTCTTTCTGATTTAGGTTCAGTAGCTTCAGCTAACGATTTAGGCACACTAACATCAGCAATTGGATCTGGTTCAGGTGCGGTACCAACTCTAGAATTTGCTTTTGGTTCAAATAGCTCAATGACCTCGAGTGATACTTTAACTTTCTCTCGTAGTGCAACCGAAGGTTGGTCTTGTGCTCGTGCTGGTACAGTCCCAGCAATTGATGGCTGCCAATAACTAGTTGTTAATGTTAACCAACTTATCCACGGTTCTTCGCCAAAGAGGAGTACTGACGTTTTCCCAAGAAGAATCGTTAATAGAGCAAGTCAAAGCTTCTGGCATTTCGATGCCAGAGGCTTTACTCAGTTCAGGGTTATTCACGTCAAGCGAACTCGCTGAGCACTTAAGCTCTCTCTTTGGTTTAAATCAGCCCGAGTTATCTCAGTACGAGTACGCTTCGCTTTGTCAACAACTCGGTCTACGTGAATTAATCACTCGGCATAACGCACTCCCACTCCAACGTACGCCTTCAACGTTATTATTAGCGGTTGCCGACCCCACGAACCAACAAGCAGAAGATGACTTCCGCTTTGCGACAGGGTTGCAAGTAGAACTTGTTCTCGCTGATTTTCGCGAGCTGACCGCTGCGATTCGGCGCTTATATGGCCGCGCACTTGGGCAGGAAAAGTCTGGGCTAAAAGAGATCAACCAAGAAGAATTAGCCAACCTGGTTGATGTGGGCGCAGATGAAATCGACAACATTGAAGACTTGAGCCAAGACGAGTCGCCCGTCAGCCGTTACATAAACCAAATTCTGCTGGACGCTGTGCGCAAAGGCGCATCCGATATCCACTTTGAGCCTTATGAAAAGATGTACCGCGTTCGCTTACGCTGTGATGGCATCTTAATTGAAACACAGCAGCCACCAAGCCACTTAAGTCGCCGCTTATCCGCTCGTATCAAAATCCTCTCTAAGCTTGATATTGCAGAGCGACGTTTACCACAAGATGGGCGTATAAAGCTCAAGTTGAATCAAGACACCGCGATTGATATGCGTGTATCCACACTACCGACTCTATTCGGAGAGAAAATTGTACTACGACTGCTCGACAGCAGCTCTGCGTCACTGGATATCGACAAGCTTGGTTATAGCGAACAACAAAAACAATTGTACTTGGATGCGCTGCGTCGCCCACAAGGCATGATTCTGATGACAGGCCCAACAGGGAGCGGTAAAACCGTTTCTCTATACACTGGGCTAAGTATCCTCAATAAGCCAGAAATCAACATTTCCACGGCAGAAGACCCAGTAGAAATTAACTTATCGGGCATTAACCAAGTTCAAGTTCAGCCTAAGATTGGTTTTGGTTTTGCCGAAGCCCTGCGCTCTTTCTTACGTCAAGACCCGGATGTGGTAATGGTCGGTGAGATTCGTGACTTAGACACCGCCGAAATCGCTATAAAAGCATCTCAAACCGGTCACTTAGTACTTTCAACCTTGCATACCAATTCTGCGGCTGAAACGGTTATTCGTTTATCAAACATGGGCGTAGAAAGCTTTAACTTGGCCTCATCTCTTAGTTTGATTATTGCCCAGCGCTTGGCCCGTAAACTGTGCTCGCACTGTAAACAATCACAAGAGCTTACCGTTCAGCTACAACACCTTGGAATTCAAGCAAGCGACAACATTTTTAAAGCCAATCCCGATGGATGTAATGAGTGTACCCATGGTTATTCCGGCCGAACGGGGATTTATGAAGTGATGCGCTTTGATGAATTTCTTTCCGAAGCGCTTATTAAAGGCGCCTCGGTACATGAACTAGAAAAACTCGCCATCGCAAATGGTATGAGCACGTTACAAATGTCGGGCATAGAAAAACTCAAACAAGGGATCACAAGTTTTAGTGAACTACAGCGCGTACTTTATTTTTAATCCTTTAATCAGCAGTCACCTCTATGAAAAGCACTACACCACAACTTAAAAACTTCCGCTGGAAAGGCATCAACAGTTCAGGCAAAAAGACATCTGGACAAACCCTCGCGATGACGGAAATTGAAGTACGCGAGCGTCTAGACGCACAGCACATCAAGATCAAGAAGTTAAAGAAAAGCAGTATCTCGTTTCTCACTAAACTCAGCCATCGCGTGAAAGGCAGAGACATCACGGTGTTTACCCGTCAGATTTCGACGATGTTGATAACCGGTGTACCCTTAGTTCAGGCTTTAAAATTGGTCTCAGAAAATCATAAAAAAGCAGAGATGAAATCCATTTTGATGAGCGTGACACGCGCCGTTGAAGCGGGGACGCCCATGTCAAAAGCCATGCGCACTGCAAGTGAACACTTTGACCCACTCTATACCGATCTTATCGCCACAGGTGAGCAATCCGGTAACTTAGCAGAAGTATTCGAGCGCTTAGCCACCTACCGAGAAAAAAATGAGCAGCTTCGTGCGAAAGTGATCAAAGCACTGATTTACCCAGCCATGGTAGTGCTAGTAGCGTTAGGAGTGTCGTTTATCATGCTCACCAAAGTCATTCCCGAGTTTGAAAAAATGTTTGTTGGTTTTGGTGCTGACTTACCGTGGTTTACCAGGCAAGTGTTAGATCTTTCCGCCTGGACACAAAACTGGAGCCCATTTATAGCACTAGGCTCTATCAGTCTATTCATCTCAGCGAGAATCCTCTCTAAGCGTTCAGATTCTTTTCGCTTAATGCTCAATCGCTCTGTGCTTAAATTTCCTGTCCTCGGGCCCGTATTATCAAAAGCCGCTATCGCCAAATTTAGTCGAACACTCGCCACAAGCTTTACAGCGGGTATTCCAATTCTAACCAGTTTAAAAACCACATCAAAAACCTCAGGAAACTTGCACTATCAACTCGCCATAGAAGAAGTTTACCGTGATACCGCCGCAGGTATGCCAATGTATGTTGCCATGCGTAACTGTAATGTGTTCCCTGAATTAGTGTTACAAATGGTCATGATCGGTGAAGAGTCTGGTCGACTTGACGACATGCTCAATAAAGTTGCAACGATCTACGAGTTTGAAGTCGATAACACCGTCGACAACCTTAGTAAAATTCTAGAGCCACTAATTATCGTTTTTTTAGGTATCGTTGTTGGCGGATTAGTGACAGCAATGTACTTGCCAATCTTTAACTTAATGAGTGTATTGGGCTAGAATGAGCTGTTAACTCCTTTAAAACAGCATCTTGCTGATTTCACTCATCGCTCAAGAGACAAATATGGAAGTATTCCAGTACTACCCTTGGCTATTCGTTGTGTTTGCCACCATCTTCGGTCTGATCGTGGGTAGCTTCCTCAATGTGGTTATTTATCGACTACCTAAAATCATGGAACTAGAATGGCGACGCGAATGTGCCGAGTCATTTCCTGAATACAAAATAGAACCTCCTAAAGAAGTGCTGACCTTGAGCGTTCCACGCTCCTCCTGCCAGAAATGCGCAACACCGATACGTATTCGCGACAACATTCCTGTGATTAGCTGGCTGCTTTTAAAAGGCAAATGTCACAACTGTCAGGCAACCATTAGTGCACGCTATCCACTGATTGAACTGCTCACCGCGTTCTGTTCAGGCTTTATCGCTTATTACTTTGGTTTTAGTTACTTTACCGTTGCCCTACTCTTTTTTACTTTTATCTTAATCGCCGCAACATTTATCGATCTCGATACTATGTTGTTACCTGACCAATTAACATTACCATTAACTTGGGCTGGCATTGCCTTAGCATTAGTCGAAATAAGTCCTGTTACTCTACAAGATTCTGTCATTGGTGCTATTGCTGGTTACCTATGTCTCTGGTCCGTTTACTGGGGCTTTAAGCTACTTACTGGTAAAGAAGGAATGGGGTATGGTGATTTTAAACTACTGGCGGCACTAGGAGCTTGGCTAGGTTGGCAGTCACTGCCGATGATCATTCTACTTTCTTCTGTGGTTGGCATCGTATTTGGCATCATTCAACTACGCTTGCAAAAGCAGAGAATTGAAAAAGCTTTCCCTTTCGGTCCTTACTTAGCAATTGCTGGTTGGATAAGCTTAATTTGGGGCGACCAGATTTTAAACTGGTACTTTACTTCAGTTCTAGGAGTGTAAATGGCTTTGGTTATTGGTTTAACAGGCGGTATCGCTAGTGGAAAAACAACCGTCGCGAATCTGTTCAAACAACAATTTAAAATCGATATCGTCGATGCCGACATTGTAGCAAGAGAAGTTGTCGAGCCAGGTACTCCCGGCCTAAACGCGATTATTGAACACTTTGGTCACGATATCGTTCGTGAAGACCAAACTTTAGATCGCGCAAAGCTGAGAGAAAAAATCTTTTCGAATTCAGATGAAAAAGCATGGCTCAATGCACTGTTGCACCCGATAATTCGTGAAAAGATGATCGAAGATTTGCAGCAAGTCACTTCAGAGTATGCGTTACTTGTGGTGCCGTTGCTCGTAGAAAACAAGCTAGATAGTTTGTGTGATCGCATTCTTGTCGTCGATGTAGAACCGAATACACAGATATCTCGCACGATGAAACGAGACAATGTGAGTGAAGATCAAGTTCGCGCCATCCTTTCCTCTCAAGCATCAAGAGAGCAAAGGCTCGCGCTTGCAGACGATGTGGTTAAGAATAATCCAAGTGACCCTGATCTTTTGCTTCAAATCACAGATTTGCACGAAAAGTACCTAGCCATGTGTAAGAAAAATCTGCGAAAATAGGAACGAAACTCACAAAGGCTTATGTCGATGACCACGCACAAATTTGAACATCCGTTAAATGAGAAAACTCGTATTTATCTAAGAGTGGAGTCTCTGCTGCGTCAGGCTCACTTGGCCTCTGGGTTTAGCGAAAATCATCAGTATCAACTGTTTTTCCGTGCGTTATTCGATATGGTTGAGATCTTCGAACAAATCCAACTGAAAAGTGAACTGGCTAAAGATCTTGAGAAGCAACGGCTGTCGTACCGCCATTGGCTCAATGTCGATGGTGTCGATCAAGACGCATTAAATACCTTGCTACAAGAGATAGATGTCGTTCATAGCCAACTAATGGGTGCTGAACGTTTTGGCCAAGCATTAAAAGAAGATCGCTTCCTAAGCTCTATCCGTCAACGCTTTAATCTACCGGGTGGTTCATGCTGTTTTGATCTGCCAGCATTACACTACTGGCTTCATCTATCTATTGAACGTAAAAAGCGTGATGCACAACAGTGGCAAGCAAGCTTAAAGCCCTTATCTGATGCGCTTTCGTTATGGTTAAAGCTCACTAGAGAGACCGGACATTTCAAAGCTCAAATCGGTCGTGCAGGTTTCTTCCAAAGTGACGCTGATGAAGCCAACATTCTAAGACTTCACATCCCAATGGAATATGGCGTGTATCCTATGATTTCAGGCCATAAAAACCGCTTTGCGATCAAGTTCATGTCGTTTGAAAACGGTCAAGCATGCACACAAGATATTGAATTTGAACTTGCTGTTTGCAGCTAAGACGACACTACGCCTCGCCTCCATAATCTAAAATTCAACGCTTTATTGCGCTTATATTTGATAAAATTTCGTAGCAGCAATAGCGCGTTGAATAAGCCATCTTTAATTCGTTTAGGTATACTACCCTTTAACACCAATTAGTAATGGGACGCTCAACTATGTCTAAAGTTACCATCGTTCAATGCCCACAATGTGGCGCCGACGTAGAATGGGGAGAACAAAGTCCTCATCGCCCTTTCTGCAGTAAACAATGCCAAATGATTGATTTTGGTGAATGGGCAGATGAAGAAAACACCATCCCAGGCGCACCCGATATGTCCGATAGTGATGGCTGGTCTGAAGACCAGTATTAAATTGAGACCTAGGGTAAAGGAATACCCTAGGTTCCTTCTTGGGGAACCGAATCACGCTCCGTCGTCGCTGTCCAGAATGACGAATTTTAACCACGGTACTCTATAATCTTTGACCATCATTTCCTGTCATTCCGAGGAGCCATAGCGACATCAGGAATCTATTCACAGCAAGGTAGAGGCGTGGAGTGTACGTCAGTGCATGAGCATCGACAGTGCAGGTCGGGAGAAAAGAAACGAGCAAGCTAATTACACAAATAAAAAAACGGAGCCCTAAAAGGACTCCGTTTAAGATGAGAACGCTAGTTATAGCATTACTTCTTAGCAAGTTTCTCTTTGATACGAGCAGACTTACCAGAACGCTCACGTAGGTAGTACAACTTGGCACGACGTACTGCACCACGGCGTTTAACTTCGATGCTATCAACGATTGGAGAGTGTGTTTGGAACGTACGCTCAACACCTTCACCGTTAGAGATCTTACGCACAGTGAAAGCAGAGTGTAGACCACGGTTACGGATTGCGATTACAACGCCTTCGAAAGCCTGTAGACGCTCACGGTCACCTTCTTTTACCTTAACTTGAACTACAACAGTGTCACCTGGTGCAAATTTAGGTAGGTCTGATTTCATTTGCTCTTCTTCAAGAGCTTTGATGATGTTACTCATTTTTTAAATTCCTAGAATAAACTGATACTAAATAAATTAGGTTACTTTGCGTTATGTTCTTTAATGGCTTTATGCTCATTAACAAACTCAGCAAGTAATTGTTCCTGTTCGTCAGTCAGAGCTAGGTTTTCCAGGAGCTCTGGTCTTCTTAGCCAAGTACGGCCCAACGACTGCTTGAGTCGCCATTGACGAATATCCTTGTGATTGCCTGACATCAGTACCGCTGGTACCTCTTTGTCATCCAATACTTCTGGACGCGTATAGTGAGGGCAATCTAACAAGCCATTTGCAAAAGAGTCTTCTTCTGCTGACGCGAAATCCCCTAGTACACCCGGAACAAACCGAGAGACAGCGTCGATTAACGTCATGGCTGGTATCTCACCACCCGTCATCACAAAATCACCAATCGACCATTCTTCGTCGACTTCAGATTGAATGATGCGCTCATCTACCCCTTCATAACGACCACAAATCAGAAGCAAGTTCTCATTCGTTGCCAGTTCTTCCACTCCTTTCTGGTCGAGCTTGCGACCTTGAGGAGAAAGGTAGATGACTTTCGTCTTGCCCGGTGAGGCTGCTTTCGCGGTATGAATGGCATCGCGCAAAGGCTGAACCATCATTAACATACCAGGGCCACCACCGTAAGGTCGGTCATCGACTGTGCGATGTTTGTCGTGAGTGAAATCTCTAGGATTCCAAGTTTCAATCGACAAAAGACCTTTTTTAACCGCTTGACCTGTTACTCCAAAATCAGTAACAGAACGGAACATTTCTGGAAAAAGGCTAATAACGCCAACCCACATGTTTATCTCGCTCTGTAATTTTGGAGATTAGAATCCAGGATCCCAGTCAACTTCGATCCGTTGAGCTTCGCGATCAACATTAATGATCACTTGCTCTTCAAGGAACGGGATTAATCGTTCCTTCTGCCCGAAAGCATCTTTAAGATTTGCTTTAACAACCAGAACATCGTTTGAGCCAGTTTCTAGCATGTCAGTAACAACACCTAGATCGTAACCTTTAGTAGTTACAACTTGCATCCCAAACAATTCGCGCCAGTAGAACTCATCTTCTGACAATTCAGGAAGTACCGCAGGGTCAATAGCAATTTCAAAGTTCGTCATTAGATGCGCGTCTTCACGAACATCCATGCCTTCCAGCTTAGCCACCATACCTTTGTTATGGCGCTTCCAGCTTTCTACTTTGTACTCAACCCACTTGCCCTTTTGGTTAATGTACCAAGGGCTGTAATCGAAAATGCTTTCAGCATTGTCTGTGTAGGAAAAAACCTTAAGCCAACCACGAATGCCGTAAGTAGCACCAAACTTGCCTACAACAATCTTTTCGTTGCTCATTGTTTCTTTACCTTTCATCGACATAAACTAGTTTCTACTTTTCAAGTAAAAAATTAAGCCGCTTTTTGAGCGTCTTTAACTAGCTTAGCAACACGGTCAGATACTGACGCGCCTTGACCAACCCAGTGGTTAACGCGGTCTAGGTCTAGACGTAGACCTTCTTCTTGACCTTTAGCAGTTGGGTTGAAGAAACCAACTTTCTCGATGAAACGGCCAGTTGCAGCGTTGCGGCTGTCCGCTACTACGATTTGATAAAATGGACGCTTTTTAGCGCCGTGACGTGCCAAACGAATGGTTACCATGTCGTCCTCTTTGCTTTCTCAAAAATAAAATTAACCCCAAAAACCATTCAAGAAATTAAACAGTTTGGGGTCTCGTGCCAAAATAAAGCTCCGGAATTTTACTCTTCTCCCGGAGCAATGCAAGGAGTTTAGTTACTTTTTCACCAACATAAATTGAATTTAAAGTTTGTGACGTACCTAACACCCTGAATCTATGCGTGATCGATTAATTAACGACCAAATGGGTTGAAGCCACCGCCACCACCCATGCCGCCCATCATGCCTTGCATGTTGCGCATCATGCCTTTCATGCCACCTTTTTGCATCTTTTTCATCATTTTCTGCATTTGGGTGAACTGTTTTAGTAAGCGGTTTACATCTTGAACCTGCACACCAGAACCAGCCGCGATACGCTTCTTGCGCGAGCCCTTGATAATTTCTGGGCGTTGACGTTCTTTCATTGTCATGGAGCTGATGATCGCTTCCATCTGTTTGAACATCTTGTCATCGACTTTATCTTTCACATTGTCTGGTAGCTGGGACATTCCTGGAAGCTTATCCATCATCCCCATCATGCCGCCCATGTTTTGCATCTGGCCTAGCTGTTCACGGAAATCTTCAAGGTCGAAACCTTTCTTCTCTTTGAACTTCTTCGCTAACTTTTCTGCCTTTTCTTGGTCAACGTTGCGTTGTAGGTCTTCAATCAAAGACAGAACGTCAC
Source organism: Vibrio sp. 1288 (assembly GCF_033344475.1). Taxonomy (NCBI): domain Bacteria; kingdom Pseudomonadati; phylum Pseudomonadota; class Gammaproteobacteria; order Vibrionales; family Vibrionaceae; genus Vibrio; species Vibrio sp. 1288. The sequence continues at coordinate 14,690 of NZ_JAWPOX010000051.1, read as the reverse complement.
CCATGCCAAGAATACGTGAAGCAACACGATCTGGGTGGAACGGTTCTAGCGCGTCAGTTTTTTCACCGACACCCAAGAATTTGATTGGTTTGCCCGTGACATGGCGTACTGAAAGTGCCGCACCACCACGAGCATCACCATCAACCTTAGTTAGAACTACACCAGTAAGAGGTAGCGCATCGCCAAAGGCTTTTGCTGTATTTGCTGCGTCTTGACCCGTCATGGCGTCAACAACAAATAGCGTTTCTACTGGGTTGATAGCTGCGTGAAGATCTTTGATCTCCCCCATCATCTCTTCATCAATTGCCAAACGACCTGCGGTATCGACAATAAGTACGTCGTAGAATTTTTTCTTCGCATGGTCAATTGCTGCATTGGCGATATCAATAGGCTTTTGGTCTGGTGATGATGGGAAGAAGTCAACACCGATGTCTGATGCCAGTGTTTCAAGCTGCTTGATTGCCGCAGGACGGTAAACGTCGGCAGACACAACCAAGACTTTCTTCTTGTCACGTTCTTTTAGAAGCTTAGATAACTTACCTACCGATGTGGTTTTACCCGCACCTTGTAGACCAGCCATAAGAAGCACTGCAGGTGGTTGAGCAGCAAGGTTTAGCGCCTCATTCGACTCACCCATTACGGCTTCAAGTTCTGTTTGAACGATCTTGATAAATTCCTGACCTGGAGTCAGAGATTTAGAAACTTCTACGCCCACCGCTTTTTCTTTAACGCGGTTCACAAATTCACGAACGACCGGAAGCGCAACGTCAGCTTCAAGTAGAGCCATTCGGACTTCACGTAGGGTTTCTTTAATGTTGTCTTCGGTCAGACGACCTTTACCACTGATATTTTTCAGCGTTTTGGATAATCGATCCGTTAAATTCTCAAACATCTTTGTCTCTTCGCTAAAATGGCGATTAATTAGTGTGAGTATACATTAGCCAAGGTCTGAGTCATACCCGTACCGCTGTCCTATTCTTGTCTCTATTTATATATGGTGCGGTAACTTATTAATTTCAATATCTCATCTCTCACGATTGATGTCGGATATATCGTAGCCCCAAAGTGTAATGCAAGGTATAATTTCTCCATCGTGCACAATAATATTTAGGATTCATGGATAGCTTAATAGCCATCGCGGCCGCCATACTTTATGTCTTGGCGATTGCGACCATCATACCCGGACTCTCACAACAGTCAGGAATCAAAGCAAAAACAGTGTTTGCTAGTGCTGCCTGTGCGCTTGTTTTTCATGCGTGGATTTTGAGTGATCTGATTTTTGATGGTTCAGGTCAAAACCTGAGTATTCTCAACGTGGCTTCTTTGATCAGTTTTATTATTTCTCTGGTCATGAGCCTTGCTATGTTGAAAAACCGACTGTGGTTTTTATTGCCTGTCGTTTATAGCTTTGCTGCCATCAATTTATCTGCTGCCACATTTTTGCCAAGCACGTTTATAAAGCACCTAGAGAATGACCCTAAGCTACTCATTCATATTTCATTTGCGCTCTTCTCATACGCGACTTTAACTATCGGGGCACTCTATGCGCTTCAGTTGGCTTGGCTGGATCACAAACTGAAAGCAAAAAAATCTTTGGCGATTAACCCAAACCTGCCGCCTCTATTAATGGTGGAGCGTCAACTCTTCAAAATTATTTTGATCGGTAACTTATTGTTAACTGCCACGCTCATTACTGGCTTTGTCTTTGTGCAGGATATGTTTGCCCAAGGTAAGGCACATAAGGGCATTCTTTCTTTCATCGCTTGGGTGGTGTACTCAATACTGCTTTGGGGTCACTATCAAAAAGGCTGGCGTGGTAGAAAAGTCACATGGTTCGCTGTTGCAGGAGCAACACTGTTAACTCTGGCATATTTTGGCAGTCGCTTTGTAAAAGAAATCATCTTGAATTAAGGAGCTCTAGGGCTCCTATCCTTTATATTTTAGGCTAGATAAAATACAGTACGCCTTAACTCTTTGACTTAACGGACTTACTCAACCGTTATATAACCCAATACTTACAAGGAACAGCAACGTTTTGGACGACATCTCTACGGGTATCTTGTTTGCGCTACTCGCGTGTCTTATCGTCATATCAGGTTACTTTTCCGGTTCAGAAACAGGGATGATGTCTCTGAATCGTTATCGCTTAAAACACTTAGCCAAAAACGGGCATAAGGGTGCTAAGCGAGTCGAAAGACTATTAGACCGTCCAGATCGTTTGATTGGTCTTATTCTTATCGGCAACAACCTCGTTAATATTCTCGCGTCTGCTATCGCGACCATTATTGGTATGCGTTTGTATGGTGATTTAGGTGTCGCTATCGCAACCGGTGCACTAACTATGGTTATATTGGTTTTTGCCGAGGTTACCCCTAAAACAATTGCAGCGCTTTACCCTGAACGTGTGTCCTACGCGAGCAGTATATTATTGACCATACTGATGAAGTTACTGTCGCCTTTAGTGATGCTTGTTAACTTTATTACGAATGGCTTTATCCGCTTACTTGGCGTAAGAGCGGATCACTCAGCAGAAGATCATCTTAGCTCCGATGAGCTGCGTACGGTGGTAAATGAAGCTGGCGGTTTGATCCCTCGCCGACACCAAGACATGCTAGTGTCTATTTTGGATCTTGAGCACGTCACCGTGAACGACATTATGGTCCCACGCAATGAAATTACTGGTATCGATATTAACGACGACTGGAAATCCATTGTTCGTCAGCTAACCCACTCACCACATGGGCGCATAGTTTTCTATCGTGACCAAATTGATGAAGTGGTTGGTATGCTGCGCTTGCGCGAGGCTTATCGTCTGATGTTGGAAAAGAACGAATTCAACAAAGAAACGCTATTACGTGCTGCTGATGAGGTCTATTACATCCCAGAAGGCACACCATTGAACGTGCAAATGTTGAAATTCCAACGCAACAAGCAACGTATCGGTCTGATCGTGGATGAGTACGGTGATATCATCGGTCTAATCACTCTTGAAGATATTCTGGAAGAGATCATTGGTGAGTTCACGACGTCAATTTCTCCAAGCCTCTCTGATGAGATCAGTCCTCAAGGTGACGGAAGCTTCCTTATTGAAGGCAGCACCAATATCCGAGATATCAACAAAGGCCTGAAGTGGGATTTACCAACGGATGGTCCGAGAACGCTAAACGGGCTCATTTTAGAACACTTGGAAGATATTCCTGAGAGCCATCTAAGTGTGAGAGTAGCGGGTCACCCAATGGAACTTGTTGAGATTGAAGAGAACCGAATCAAGCTCGTTCGTGTTTATCCGAAGAAGAAAAAATCGACATCCAAATAACCAAAAGAAAAGCCTGACTCATGTCAGGCTTTTTTACTTATTGGGGCAATATGCTTCTTAATGAGCACCTAGTCGATGCGCAACTCTTTTAACATCGACTCAGGCAAAGCAAGTTCATCATTTTTGTTCACCGAAACACCAGCATCCAAAATGTTCTTTGCGATCTGTTGTGCTTCTTTTAAAGAGTGCATTGCTGCCGTGCCGCATTGGTATTCGTTAAGTTCAGGGATCTTATTCTGACTTTCTACCTTCAGCACATCTTCCATTGCTGCAATCCAAGCATCTGCGACTTGCTGCTCTGATGGTGTGCCAATCAGGCTCATGTAAAAACCTGTGCGGCAACCCATAGGCGAAATATCGATGATCTCAACAGAATCATCGTTTAGGTGATTACGCATAAAGCCTGCATAAAGGTGCTCTAGGGTGTGAATACCTTTTTCAGAAAGAATGTCTTTGTTTGGCGCAGTAAAGCGTAAGTCGAAAACAGTAATCGTATCCCCTTTTGGGGTCTGCATGGTTTTCGCCACTCGTACAGCGGGTGCATTCATACGAGTGTGGTCCACGGTAAAACTATCGAGTAAAGGCATTACATCTCTCCTGATTGTAACTCCAGTACCTTTCGGTAATGGATAAATGTCATTCATCCCTACAGCACATGAACTGACTGTGGGCTAAAAGAACCAGCTGCTGTTGTCTTCTAATTCCTGACGACATTGCTTCAGCTGCCAGCCATAAGTTTTCGCTGTTTGTTCAACACGTCGAGCGACTTTGATTAAACTAGGCTTTCGATTATAAGTACCTCGCTTATACCCACCTCGCCCTTCATGATAAGCCAGATACTGGTTATAGGGATCCCATAATGAAATCCCTAGCTGACGCCGTGTTTCATGAGTATACCAACCGACAAACATCATAGAATCATCGAAGTTGGTACGAGAGCCACCCTGACCTGTGGCATCTTGGAAGTCTTCCCAAGCAGGGTCTTGAGCTTGAGCGTAACCATACGCACTGCTGACTCGTCCCCAAGGAATAAACCCTAGCAAATAATCTTTAGGTGGTTTTGCATCGTGCCGAAAGCTGCTTTCTTGTTTAATGATGGCCATAGCGACATGAATAGGGGTCCCCCATTCATCTTCCATATCTTTGGCATCATCGTACCAACCGGATTTCTCTCGGAATATCTCGCATAAGTTATTCTGCTGCTTTGGCGGTGCCGTAGCACAACCTGCAAGTAACACGCTTCCAAGTACCGCTACTACTGACGACTTAATGTTCAACCGCACCAATCCTTAGTTAGTCATTACTGCTTCAGGTAAGCAAAGTAATCTTCCAAAAAATCATCAAAAGAAAGCGTGTCACTCTGCTCTGCTTGCTTTTGTTTTTCCACGGACGACGCTACTTCCGTTTCCATCGTATCTTGTGAGTAGTACTGATAACCGTGAGCTAGGTTTTCATCACGGTACTTCATACCAAGAGTACAACCAACTTTACCTAGCCCACCCCGCTCTTTCGTTAGCTCTAATAGTTGACCAGAGATCGTTAGTTCTGGGTTATCAATCCATGTCTCGAGTTGATTACACACATCTTGGTATGCACTGCCACCAGCGGTCATATCCATTTGCTGTGCTATTTGACGTAACTCGACGAAAACTCGGTGTGCCCAATCTTGTAGAGATAGACGTTCACCTTGACAACCAATTTGCAGCATTAGACCTTTTTCACGGCCAGAAACAATGACTTTATTCCAGTTATCGCGCCAACACTCTAATTCACAGTTATCCATAGGGTCTGAGTCTGACAAGGCCGCCCAGGTAAGGAAGAGATCCAAGAATCGTACTTGCTCTTCATTTAAGCCCACTGCGCTGAATGGGTTAACATCTAGAGAACGAACTTCAATGTATTCGACACCACCGCGTCGTAACGCATCTGAAGGCTTCTCACCACTTTTCGATACACGTTTTGGACGAATCGGAGCGTACAGTTCATTCTCAATTTGTAAGATATTGGAATTAAGCTGGCGGTATTCACCATCCACTTTTACCCCAATTTTCGCAAACTCTTCTGATGGGTGGCGAATCGCATCACTCAAACCATCGAGGTATTGGTCAATGCTGTTAAAACCAATTTTCAGCACACTTTGAGCACTATTGGTATAGCCAAGATCGCTCAAACGCAAAGACGTCGACTTCGGCAAATATAATGTCCCGCCAATCTTCTCGAATGGCAGATCGGTTTCACGACCTTGAATAAAAGAGCTACATAACGCTGGTGATGCACCAAAGAAGTAGGGAATCATCCAGCCAAAGCGGTAGTAATTACGGATCAACGCAAAGTACGCATCAGACTTAGCATCTTGGCGGGCTTGTTCATCTTGCTCGCCATAGAGCGCATCCCAAAATGTTTCAGGAAACGAGAAGTTAAAGTGGACACCTGAAATAATTTGCATCAGGCTGCCATAGCGACGCTTTAGGCCTTCTCGGTACAGCGTTTTCATTTTCGCTGCATTCGAAGAGCCATACTGGGCTAACTGAATATCATCCTCTGAGCCTACGTAGCAAGGCATTGATAGTGGCCACATTTTCTCTTCACCCATTTTGGTTTGAGTGAAATGATGGATATCTTTCAGCTGTGCCATCAGTTCTGGAATTTCATGTGACACAGGCGTAATGAACTCTAACAATGATTCCGAAAAATCCGTTGTGATCCATTGATTTGTGAACGCAGAGCCTAACCCTTCAGGATGAGGAGTTGTAGCTAGATGTCCATCCTGACGATAGCGCAAAGTTTCTCGCTCAACACCGCGTCCAAACTGCTTAAATACTTCGGGGTTTGATGCAACTTTTTTTAGTCGCGCAGCAAAATCAGTCAAAATGAGGTTCGCTTATATTGGGAGCAGGACACTTGTTACATAACACAAGTGTAAGCTAAGTTATTGATAATTAATGCATCTAGATAAATAACCCACGAAAAGTTGCTTATCTAGATGAATAGCGGAGAAACGTTTCTCCGCTATTAAATGTGTACTCTATCGAATGATTTCAAGCTCTTCTACGTCTTTCCCCAACTTTTCTAATTGAGGACGCAACGATTTAGCATCACCAACGACGATAATCTGATAGTCATTTGGATCAAACCATTTCTGAGCCAGCGCATTCAACGTCTGCTTATCGACTTTTTCTACGATAGCGTTTCTTTGCTGCAAGTAATCATGATCGAGGTTGTACTTAAGAATATCACTGATGAGCTCCGCTTTTTGTGTTGGTGTTTCATATTTCAGTGCATCTTTTTGACCGACCGCTTGACGCATAAATTTCATCTCTTCATCAGTAATACCTGACTGCGAGTATTCATTTAGCTCATTTTCCATCTCAATGATCGAAGCAACCGTTGCATCCGCTCGTACTTGCGCGGTGAAAACCACCGAGCCTGTTTCTGGATTCCCAGAGAAATATCCGTAAGCACCGTATGTGTAACCCTTGTCTTCACGTAGATTTTGGTTAATGCGGCTATTGAAGTTCCCAGCTAAGTTGAAGTTTGCCAGTTGGCTTAGGTAAAAATCGCCCGTTGCGTCGTAAGGCATACCTTGACGAACCATCATGACCACACTTTGCGGCGCTCCTGGTTTATCAACAAGATGGAGCTTTTGCTCACCTAATGCAGCAATGCTTTGCGGTGCATACAATGGCGCAGCTTCATCTTGCCAGTTTTTCCAGAACGTCAGTTGCTGCTCAATTTCCTGTTTATTGATGTCACCAACAACGACGATTTGCGCACTTTGTGGCGTGTAATGCTTCGAGTAGAATTCACGGACATCATCCAACGTTAATGCACTGACACCTGCTTGCGTGCCGTCTTTTGGTCGAGCAAAAACCGAATCCCCATAGAGCACCTGGCGACTCGCTTGTGACGCCATCCAACTTGGATTTTGGTGCTCATATACCAGGCCTTCTAGCGCTTGCATTTTTACACGCTCGAAATCATCTTGATTAAATGCAGGAGACAGCAACATCTCTTCGACAATTTCTAACGTTGGCTCTAAGTTCTTTTCTAGAGCAGAAACACTGATGTTTGTTGTATAACCTGTGGCATTAACAGAGATAACACTACCCAGTTTATCAAGCTCAGCTTGAATCTCTTCGACACTGCGTTTCGTTGTACCTTCTTGCAACATCGCAGCGGTCAATTGGGCAAGACCTTCTTTACCCTTTTCAACAAAACGTGTCCCTGCAGGTAGACTAAATTGCATCATCACCGTCGGCGTTTCATCGCTAACTGCACCAAGCAGCTCTGAGCCATTCTTGAAATGTAACTCGTACAGCTCTGGCATCGTCGCTTTCACTGGTTCTCCTACTGGCGGTTGCACTGAGCGATCGAAGTTATCGGTCGCACGACGATACGCCAATTGGTCATCGGAAATCTTCTCATATTCTGGCAGCGTACGCTTTGGCGTCACAAAGGTCGCAGGTTTTACGACAAGGTCTGTTTTTCCTTTTGGGACCACGCTTAGGGTCACTTTGTTCTTACCTTGAATAAAGTCCGTATACGCTTTTTCTACCGAAGTCGGCGTAACTGCACGGATTTGTTCAAGCTGTTGCTCAAGACGATCAGGATCGCCGAAAAATGTCTCGTTGGAAGCCAACTGAGTCACTTTACCTTTAACGCTTTCTAGCGCAAAAATAGCATCCGCTTCCGCTTTACCCTTCAACTGCTCAAGGCGATCTTCTGTCACGCCTTTTTCCGCAAACTGATTCAGTGATTGTAAAAGCTCGTCGTACAGTTTTGATAGGTCGCCTTTGTCTCCAGAATCACCCATTGCGTAAACGTAAAAGTTACACGCCAGTTCAGCACAATCATGGAATGAACCAGCATCGACCGCTTTTTGAGTCTTCACTAGGTCTTGATAGAGCACGCTGTTGGTACCGCCACCCAATACTTCCGATAATGTATCGAGAGACGCTTGGCTTTCTTCGCCGTTGTAGGTTGTTGGCCACGCGATCATCACCATAGGTTGTTGAATACGATCTTCTAGAGTGATGTATTTATCTTCTTGCAGTTTTGCAGGTTGTTTCGGCGCATTTTCAACCTCAGGACCACGAGGAATCGAACCGAAGTACTTATTTACCCACTCTAGAGTTTGTTCAACGTCTAAGTCACCACCGATCGTGATAGTCGCATTGTTTGGGCCATACCAACGCAAGAAAAACGCTTTGAGGTCGTTCACATCAACACGATCAAGATCTTCAACATAACCAATGGTTTGCCACGAATACGGATGACCTTCAGGATATAGCGCTTCGGACATGCGCTCCCAAATTAAGCCATAAGGACGATTATCGTAACGCTGAGCTCGCTCATTTTTTACAGTAGAACGCTGAATTTCAAATTTGCGTTGAGAAACCGCATCCAGCAAAAAGCCCATACGGTCAGACTCTAACCACAGCATTTTCTCGAGCTGGTTAGCAGGGACAGTTTCAAAGTAGTTAGTACGATCGCGGTTTGTTGTACCATTTAACGTGCCGCCAGCCTCTGTGATGATTCTGAAGTGCTCTTGGTCACCAACGTTCTCTGAACCTTGGAACATCATGTGCTCAAAAAAATGCGCAAAACCAGACTTACCCACTTCTTCACGAGCTGAACCAACATGGTAAGTCACATCCACATGGACCAATGGGTCAGAATCTTCAGGAGCTAAGATCACCGTTAAACCTTTATCGAGTTTATACTTTTGGTATGGAATCTTAACTTTGCCTTCTTCAGCTTTCGATGACTCAACGAAAGTTACCCCTTTCGGCAGTGATGAAACTGGCGTATTTGATGCACAGCCCGTGATCACCAACAGTGAACACGCGCCAACCCAAAACATCTTCATGTACTTTCCTTAAAATAATCCGAGATAGATGGCCGCAAGTAAGCTATACCTAGCAGCCTTTCCTAAAAATATTAAAATCACGCAAGGCAGAAACTTCATTCTTAGCCACCCTGCGGCTAAACACAGCGGGTCTCCTATTACAGGTAACCAGCTAAAAAACAACCCCCAATAGCCATACTTAGAGAGCCACTTTAATGCGGTATGACCGTGCTTTTCCTCTTGTGCTTTGTTGGGAATCCACAAGCCAAGCCAATAATTTGTTAAGCCACCAAGCGTATTACCGATAGTAGCGACCATAACAATTGAAGAAACGGAGTATTGATTTAATGAGAGAGTGGCAACTAAGCCCGCCTCAGAACCACCAGGCAACAACGTGGCACTGAGAAAACCGGTCATGAAAAGCACCCATAATGCTGAATCTGAAAACCAAAGCGCTAAACTTTCAAAACTCGTGTTAAATGCTTCTAGCATGTCATATCAAGCAACACCTTGCCTCTGGTTCTTCCTGATTCGACCTGCTGGTGAGCACCAATAACATCACTCATAGGATAAACCTGTTGAATTTCAGTCTTCAGTAAGCCAACGCCCACCATGTACAACAAGGTATCTAACTGCGCAGGGTCTGGTTCAACCAACATGCCACTAGCCTCAAAGCCTAGGAGTTTGGCTTTTTCACAAATCAGCTCAGCAGTTATGGTTGGAACGGTGATGACTCTCGCATTGTCTTTCAGGCATTTAAGCGCATCTAACGCAGCATCTCCGCCTACTAAATCAATCAAAACATCAACATCTTCAACACGTTCTGACACTGGTGCAAATTGATAGTTCACTGCATGAGCACCGAGCGTCGCAAGGTAATCTAAATTTCGTTCACTGCAGGTTGTAAAGACTTCCGCTTTCGTCGCGATCGCAATTTGTACCGCGAGGTGTCCAACACCACCGGCACCAGCGAGGATAAGTACGCGATCGTTTTCATTCACATTAGCCTTACTGAGAGCTTGTGCCGCAGTTTGTCCCGCCAACGGTAATGCAGCAGCTGCCTCCAAAGTGACAGAGCTAGGAACATGACTTAACTCAGTTTCTGGAACACATATGTATTGACTGTAACCACCGCCTCGAACTGGGAAACCAATAAATCCAGCCACCTCATCACCTTCATTAAAACGTGATACCCTCTCTCCACAAGACATCACTTTTCCTGAGATGTCGTAACCTGGCACCCAAGGTAAATTATCCTTATTCTGCGCTGCCGCCCAACCGAGCCCAGCTCGAGTTTTGACATCAATAGGATTTACGCCTGAAAAAGCGACTTTTACTAAGACTTCACCAGGCTGTGGTGATGGTGTAGAAGCATGTTGAATCGCGAGTACGTTGGCATCACCAAACTCAGTGATAACGATCTGTTTGTGTTCCATAAACCATTCCCTGCAAGAAAACAAAAAGGGATGCGAAAGCATCCCTTTGACTATAAACCATTTTGTTAACCTAAGTTAATCGTGATTTTGTAAATTGGTTGATCATTCCATTTTCAATAATGTCTAACCAACAAGTGCTAACAATATACCAGCCGCAACGGCTGAACCCAGCACACCAGCAACGTTTGGTCCCATCGCATGCATTAACAAAAAGTTTTGCGGGTTAGCTTGTAAACCAACTTTGTTTACGACTCGCGCGGCCATTGGTACCGCAGAAACGCCAGCCGCACCAATAAGTGGGTTGATGTCTTCTTTCGAGAACTTGTTAAGCAGTTTCGCCATCAGGACGCCCGCACCAGTACCGATACTAAATGCAACTGCGCCTAACCCCAAGATACCTAACGTTTCTAGGTTCAAGAACTGCTCAGCTTGCAGCTTAGAACCAACACCAAGACCTAAAAAGATAGTCACTATGTTGATCAATTCATTTTGAGCAGTTTTCGATAAACGATCGACCACACCAGCTTCACGCATCAAGTTACCCAAACAGAACATACCAACCAATGGCGTAGCTGAAGGTAAGAACAGAATCGTCATCAGTAATACAGCAAGCGGGAAGATGACTTTCTCCCATTTACCAACATGACGAAGCTGAGCCATCTTGATTTGACGCTCTTCCTTGGTTGTCAGTGCTTTCATGATTGGTGGCTGGATGATCGGCACCAATGCCATATAGCTGTATGCCGCGACTGCAATCGCACCTAGCAGATCTGGAGAGAGCTTACTCGCTAAGAAAATCGCTGTTGGCCCATCAGCACCACCGATGATCGCGATAGACGATGCATCCGCCATGGAAAACTCCATGCCAGGTACATAGTTGAGTAAAATAGCGCCAAACAGTGTTGCAAAAATACCAAACTGCGCAGCCGCACCTAACCACAACGTTTTTGGGTTTGCGATCAAAGCACCAAAGTCGGTCATCGCGCCCACACCCATGAAGATCAATAGCGGGAACACACCCGATTCAATCCCAATGTAGTAAACGTAGTAGAGCAAGCCACCAGGCTCAGTAAAGCCAGCATTTGGAATATTCGCCAAAATAGCACCGAAACCAATCGGCAATAACAGTAAAGGTTCAAATCCTTTTTTAATTGCCAAAAACAGCAAGGTACAACCAACCAGCATCATACAGATTTGGCCGAACTCGAAGTTAGCGATCCCTGTTTCTCCCCAAAGGGTTAACAATCCGTCCATGATACTCCCTTACGCCAGGCTCAACAGAGGCGCACCTACTGTGACAGCATCGCCTTCTTTAACGTTCAGCTCTTGAACCACACCACCACGCGCCGCTCGTACTTCAGTTTCCATTTTCATCGCTTCAAGGATGAGCAATACATCGCCTTCAGCTACCTCAGCACCAGGTTGAACATTCACTTTGAAGATGTTACCTGCAAGAGGAGCAGGTACCGCTTCTGCTGAAGCATTAGAAGGTGCGCTAGGTGTAGCCGATTTTGCCGGTGCATTAGAAGGAGCAACAGATGTCAGTTCACCTTGAGGGCCAACTTCCACCTCATACACCTGCCCGTCAACACGTACACTATAAGTTTCTACACCACCAGTTGCTGGTTGAGCTACAGGTACAGCAGGCTTCGCAGCTTCTAGCGTTGGTGCAGGCTCAAATGCTTCTGGGTTTTCACGATTCTTAAGGAACTTAAGCCCAACTTGAGGGAAAAGTGCATAAGTGAGTACGTCATCAACACGCTCACTTGCTAGCTTAATGCCTTCTGATTTCGCTTTCTCCATCAGATCAACCGTAAGCGTCTCCATTTCAGGCTCAAGTAAATCGGCAGGACGACAGGTAATTGGCTCTTTACCATCAAGCACTTTCGCTTGCAGTTCTGCATTTAACTCGGCTGGCGCTTGACCGTACTCACCTTTCAATAGGCCAGCGGTTTCCTTGGTAATACTCTTGTAGCGCTCGCCAGTAAGAACGTTAATCACCGCTTGCGTACCGACGATCTGTGAAGTTGGAGTCACCAATGGAATGAAACCAAGATCTTCACGTACACGAGGGATCTCTTCTAATACTTCATCAATGCGATCCGCAGCACCCTGCTCTTTCAACTGGCCTTCCATATTGGTCAGCATACCACCAGGCACTTGAGCAATCAGGATGCGTGAATCGACTCCTTTTAACTGGCCTTCCCACTTCGCATACTTCTTACGTACCTCACGGAAATATGCGGCGATAGATTCCAGTTGCTCGAGTTTCAAATTGGTATCTCGCTCGGTGCCTTCTAGCATAGCGACTACCGTTTCAGTCGGTGTATGACCGTAAGTACAACTCATTGAAGAAATCGCAGTATCGAGAATATCAATACCGGCTTCTACTGCTTTTACCGCTGTTGCTGTAGACAGCCCCGTTGTTGCATGACAATGAAGTGCCAATGGCACATCACAAGACGCTTTGATACGCGTGATAAGCTCTTCCGCTTCATAAGGCTTAAGTAAGCCAGACATATCTTTAATACACAGCGAGTGACAACCTAAATCCTCTAGGCGTTTTGCCAAGTCAACCCAAGTGTCTGCGTTATGCACTGGGCTCGTAGTGTAAGACAACGTACCTTGAGCATGCGCACCAACATCAACCGTTGCTTTAACGGCTTTCTGGAAGTTTCGCACGTCATTCATTGCATCAAAAATACGGAATACATCCATGCCGTTAGCATGCGCGCGTTCAACAAACTTCTCTACTACGTCGTCGGCATAATGGCGGTATCCTAAAAGGTTTTGACCACGCAGTAGCATTTGCATTGGTGTATTAGGCATCGCTTTTTTTAGTTCACGTAAACGCTCCCAAGGGTCTTCTCCTAAGAATCGAATACAAGAATCAAATGTTGCACCGCCCCAAGTCTCTAGAGACCAGTAACCAACCTTATCCAACTCAGCTGCGATAGGCAGCATATCCTCAATACGCATACGCGTAGCAAATAGTGATTGATGGGCATCACGAAGGACCACATCAGTAATAGCTAGTGGTTTAGACATGCTCTTAAACTCCTTTTTAATCCTAGTTCGGCTACTTCGCGAATGAGGCGCGATGTTTATGAATCGCAGCCGAGATCGCCGCCACTACTTGTGGACTAACAGCTGAAGAGGTTGATTGAATATTAGTGTTTGTTTTTGGTGCTGCGATCGGCTCTGGTACTTCTTCTGGTACCAATTTCGACATTAACCGAACGAGATAAACAAGAATAGTGAGGAAAATAAATACGACCGCCATCCCCGTTAGCATCAGGGTGGCCGCATCTACTAGCAGGCTTCCTATATTAGTCATGTTGCTTCCTTTCTTTGTCATCCTGACAACGTGCAGGACTTTAATAGTGTCAAATCCCGACCCATGGATTATCTCGATTGGTTAAATTTTGTCAATTTTGTTTAAGGAAGGTTTGTAGTAATCCTGATAAATGATTATTTATTCACTACCCAGATCACAGTTCATGACAAAATAATCACTTCAAATCGCTATCACCTTACGAACAGAGTAAAGGAGGACATAAATAAAAACTGCGATTTAGATTTCAAAATCAAATCGGGACTCACGCAGTAAAAACCAACAAAAACAAAAAGATGAACAAGATTAACAATAAACAAACAAATAACAAACAAAGTGACTACATGAGAGTGATTGAAATGAAAAATGGAAGTCAGTGTATAGGAGGGATAATCAGGATGATTTCACACGATGCGACAGAAGCTTGATAGCAAATTGCTTAGATACGCACATATTCGCTTTTAAAAAAGAGGAACATAGGCTCTAGTGATCCTACGCCATATTTCAGATGTCTAGATACAAAAAAGCCTCGCAATTGCGAGGCTGTTTCAATGAGTGGCGCGTCCTGGAGGATTCGAACCTCCGACCGCCTGGTTCGTAGCCAGGTACTCTATCCAGCTGAGCTAAGGACGCGCAGTTTTCGATATCGACTTTCGTCAACATCAGGGCATTACCCTGCAATAAGTGGCGCGTCCTGGAGGATTCGAACCTCCGACCGCCTGGTTCGTAGCCAGGTACTCTATCCAGCTGAGCTAA
>NZ_JAWPOX010000517.1:0-704 GCF_033344475.1 Vibrio sp. 1288 | reverse complement strand
AGCAAATTTGCGGATTGGTTTAACCTTGTTGGTTGCTCTATCACAGGATGCACCCGCAACGACTTGAACGGCTTCTCTCTCGAAGACTTTGACGATGAAGGCGACTGGAAATATCGCTCAGTCGCGATGAATTTTGACCCAAGCACTGAGCTCTTTATGGAGAAAGTACAAGGTCTCGGGCGCAACAAACACATCCAACACAGCAACCGCACTGAAATGCTGTGGTTTTCCTACCCTAACACCAGCGAACACGACATCGACTACCTCGGCGTGTGGCAGCAAACCCAATACCATCAGCAATCCATGACACAATCGTGTCTGTTAATGCGCCCCCAACAAGTGATGCGATTGCCACGCAGCGCCGAGACCTGCCCAACCGATGCAAGCCTATACACCCAAGATGTCACCCGCGAGTTTGCCGATATGTGGTGGGTAAACAATGACGAACCGAAAGCCAATTTGGCGCAAATGAACATCATGGTGCGCTGGTCAACCACTCCGGCAGAAATCAACTACACCACTTGGGAATACTTACCGGCGGGAGCCAACTGGGAGCAAGGCATTTTGTATCGCTACCAACAGAACGTTAGTCGTAACCGAGATGGTTCTGATCATATTGAAACGCATACGATTTCTGAATTTGTCAAAGTGAGCGAGGAGGTATAACCATGGCAACGACTTCAGCCCTAACCCACATTATTCAG
>NZ_JAWPOX010000516.1:0-705 GCF_033344475.1 Vibrio sp. 1288 | reverse complement strand
TAGGTGCCTTGGTAGTCTGGATTAACATCGCCAGAGATACGTTCGTTGGTTGGACAAAGGAAACATTTACCGTCATAGCTTGGTAGCTCATCCAATGCGGGCTTTTCATCTGCGCCGCTCCAAGGGCGTTTTGCACGGTGAGGTGAAACCAAAATCCATTGCCCAGTAAGAGGGTTGTAACGGCGGTGTGGATGATCCACTGGGTTAAATTCGACATTCGACATGTTACTTACTCAACTTTTAAGAATTCTTTCATCTGCATTTCTCAATGAAATTGGAAAGTGCAGACAACAATGCGGCGACGTAAACTACGCAGGGGAATAGCCATTGGGATTTTTTGACTGCCAGTTCCACGTATCGGCGGTCATTTCAGCCACCGTGCGTGTTGCTTTCCAGCCTAGTTCACGCTCGGCTTTTTCCGTGCTTGCCCAACATTCAGCAATATCCCCAGGACGACGCGGGCATAACTCGTAAGGCACTGGTTTACCGCAAGCGGCCGCGAACGCATCCACCATCTCAAGTACGCTCGAGCCTTTACCTGTACCTAAGTTGTAAATGTGCAAACCCGATTTCTCACCCACCGTTTTCAAAGCCGCAATATGGCCATCGGCCAGATCCATCACATGGATGTAATCGCGCACGCCAGTGCCATCAGGTGTTGGGTAGTCGCTACCGAATACCGCGAGTTTTTCTCGGCGACCAACA
>NZ_JAWPOX010000515.1:0-706 GCF_033344475.1 Vibrio sp. 1288 | reverse complement strand
GATTCAACGCCAATACCGCGCCGTCATGCACTTGCCCAACGCGTTTTGGATCGCCACTGCCAATAATGATGCCTGCTGAGTTCATCACATTCACATTGTGACCAATGATGGACATGGTTCGATCAACAATTTGCTGTGCTAAGGAGTGGTCGAGAATCACCATTTCGATTTTCCAAACTTATAAATGAATCACTCAATAAATCACAAATAGCGTGCTATCGCGATGCTGTCGATGCAAATTGCAGGCGTAGCTCAAATCATTACGCCTTAACCACACATGAAAAAGGGTTTAATCCGTCATTTTGAACAGAGGGATATATACTTAAAGCAAAGAGACTTCGATGCCTTGTTACTACGCGTTGGAGTCACGTTGCTGCAAGCGAGCGATAACGGAGGAAACACGATGGAATTGCGTAATAAAGCGGGCGAAATTGCCAAAATTGCTGACAACCTCACTTTGAAGGAAATTACTGAAATGGGCTACACCGTGGACTTATGCGATGAAGCTTATGATGCCAATGAGCACTGGAAAGCAGAAGGCAAAACTGAGGGTATGGGCGAGTACCCAGAAGAGTAAACGTCCCGACGAGCCAGCGCACTAGAGTCTACAAAAAAGAGTGCTAAAAAAATAAAAAACCGAGCGACTTAACGCTCGGTTTTTTACTTTTGAACCTCTTGAATGAACATATCCATCTCTTCAAGATAA
>NZ_JAWPOX010000514.1:0-706 GCF_033344475.1 Vibrio sp. 1288 | reverse complement strand
ATATTTGCCATACTTTTTTTATGGCAAGTAGCGCAAGGATCGTTTCAGTGTTTGCTAGGGTTTTAATCATGACGGCACTTCTGGTGCCGTTTTGCAGCTTTTCTACCGTGGTTTCTCTCGATGCTTCTGCCCAAACGGAGCAAGAAGGGGCCGTAGAGCAGTTGTCTGTCGAAAAAATGATCCATTATCCAACGGTGATTGATCAACTTTACCAAAGTACGAATTACCGTTTGAATTGGGAAAATGAGAGCGATGTTGAACAGTTCATTTTTCAGATGAAGCTGGTCGCGCTTGCTGACGTTTCCAAAGAGTTTGACAACCAACTGCATCGTATTAACCAAGTAAGATGGAAAGGAGACAACCTTGACTTCGATTTGGTGATGACCGATTCCCTCCTTATGTACCTCAGCTATCTTGAGCAGGTTCCTCAAGAAGGCGTTAACTGGTTGTTTGCAAATAAAGCCCATGTGAGCTTTCCTGCGCCTAGTGTGGATACGCTATCGGTACTGAGCAATGAGATCACGGTAGGGAAGTTGGATCAGTTTTTAGCCAGCTTGCGCTCGCCTTTGCAGATGGATGCCTCATTTAATACGGTATTTGCTTCGCTTTCTGAATTCTCGCAATATCAATATCCTTTCTATGAGCAAAAAGGTCTGTTGCGCGTCGGTGATCCGATAGAAAACAAATCAACCCTTGTTGAACGCAT